>JAUXCB010000068.1 GCA_030619095.1 Verrucomicrobiota bacterium
CACCGTCGTCGAATTCGCACGGGCCTTCATCGGGCTCTTACCGCGTGATTCGCGGCGGCTGCTCTACGTCGCCGACCGCTGCCGTGCGGCCTTTCGCGGCACCACCCTCCCGGGCAGCCCGAACCTCGGCGTGGGCTTTCGGGTTGTCCTGCCCTAAGCGCACCGGGTGCGATGGATGTCCGCCCGCTGACCCAGACGAAATCCCGTTCCCGCTTCGGCGGGACAAAAAGAGATGAACCACCCGGGGCTGGTACCAAAAGGGAACGTCCCGGGCGGTTTTTGAGTCTATACAGGGTCTCGGTCGTTTTGATACCCTGCGGTGGAATATTGAGCAGGAGGGAATTGTGATATGACAGCGATTATGGATCAGGTTTGTAAGGAGGCGCTGGAGCTTCCGCTCGATCAGCGGCTTACGGTGGTTTGCCGGATTTTGGATCAGAGCGATGTGTACCTCTCCTCGGAACAGGTTGAGAAGGAGTGGGACGGCGTGATCCGTGAACGGATGGAGCGCTACGACTGCGGGAAAGCCAAGACCCGTCCGGCTTCAGAGGTTTTTGACGCGCTGGACAAGAGGCTGTCGGAATGACCCTCGAGTTTATGGAAGAGGCCGAACAGGAGTTGGTTGAGGTGGCCTGCTGGTATGAATCGAAGCAGTCAGGATTGGGGCGACGGTTCAAAATGGAAGTCTCCGCTGTTGTTGGCTGGATTGCCCGGAATCCGCTCATTCAAAGGGAGTGGGATGGTGGGTACCGCAGAATCAACTGCCCGGTGTTTCCCTATTATCTGCCGTATTTTATTCGCCATGATAAAATTATTGTGGCGGCGGTGGCTCACGAACACCGCCGACCCGATTACTGGAAGGAAAGGCGTTCCGGTGGTTGAGTATGGCTGGCAAAAATATTCTCATTTACGGGCTGGTGTTGCTTTGTGTTTCTCAAAACGCCCATGCGATTCTCGCGGGCGGTGAGTTTGATCTGCCATCGGATAGCCCATCTGGTCGCGTTGATCCATTCGGTGCCAGTTCATCGTATAATTTTGTCGGGGCGTTGGAGATTTCTACCGGGAGTGGAAATTACTTTGGTTCTGCTTCCGCGCTTTCTCCACACTGGGTGCTGACGGCGGGGCATAATGTGGATTTCAACGACGATGGAGAAGTGGATGACGGTCTGTCTGTAAATTTCCATCTTCCGGGGTTTGGAAGCTATGCTGCCAGCAGTTATTCGATTCATCCGGATTTCACCGGCTTTAGTAATCCGTCGATCCATCACGATCTTTCCTTGCTCTATTTTTTGGATCCGTTGCCCAGTCTGCTTTTTCCAACCCTTGGAAATTCACTGTCGGTTGGCGACACTGCAACGCTGATCGGATATGGGCGTTCCGGCTATGGAAGCTACGGGTATACGACCAGCGCTTCGCTGACGGATCGTCGCGTCGGTTACAACGTGATTGATGAGTTTGAGACCTCCGGCGATGGCAGGGTGTATCGCTACGATTTTGATGATCCGAATACAGGCGATGGATTGGGCAATATTCTTGAAACAATCATCGGCCCCGGCGACTCCGGCGGAACGCTGCTGGTCGGAAATTCGCTGGTTGGTGTGAACACCTTTACCGAAGGATACGGCGGACGATTCGGTGACATCGGCGGCGGCGTTGCGCTCAACAACGAGTGGAACTGGATTGGGTCAACCACAGGTCTTGCGGTTCCCGAGCCTTCGAGCGTTCTCCTCTTCTTGTTGGGGGCGTCCGCCTTGATTCTTCGCCGACATGCGAAAAGCCAGCCGTGATTTTTAACGGGCTGTTTTCAGCCCTGCGGGCGCTGAAGCAGGTTGGCACGCAGCGGATAGCGGATTTTCAGATCGCCTTCGATCAGGATTTCCACCCAGTAGGTTCCGGGTTCCGGGAATGCAATGTTGATGAATACTTCGACGCTGGTGGCCGAGGCCTCGGGCGAAGGCAGCTTTACCTGCACATTTTTACCCTCGGCGAGTACGGTGTGCTGGTCGGGGTGGATAATACGGGAGCGCTGCGTGAAGGTTCCCTGGCCGCTGCACCAGCGGGTGACGAGGCAGAGCCGTGAAAATGTGGTTGGAAAGCGCTCGGTATGGATGGCATCGAAGAGGCCGATCAACATGAATTTTCCGTTGCGCTCTTGGCGCACGTCGTCGCAGATCAGGCTGGATTGCAGGTCAGGGATCATTTTTTAACCTTTCCGGGTTGTCAGAATACTTTTGTAAGGGTTTTGCTGGCGGGGGTCATATCGTTGCGGAGCAGTGCGAGCAGTTTGCCGGCGATGGGGCCGGGCGTGCCGGCGCCGACGGGGGCTCCTTCCCATTCGATCACAGGGGTGCAGTCGGTGGTGGTTCCAAAAATAAACATTTCCTTTGCTTGTGCTGCCTCTTCCGGCTGAATGTCGCGAGGTTCCGCTGCCCGGAGGGTTCCGTCGGCCACCAGCGTCTGCGCCAGATCGAGCGCGCGGCAGGCGGTGGTGCCGGACAGCACCTGTTCGGAGGTGGGCAGGAGCAACTCGTTGTTCGGCGTGAGTATGCCGATATTCTCGGTGGCTCCTTCGCCGAGATTTCCGTTTTCATCAATAGAAATAATAAAATCGACACCGCGCTCCCGCGCTTCGATCTTCATCAGCACATTGGTCAGGTAGTTACAGGTTTTGATGGTTGCCAGCCTGCGCGGCTTGATCGGGATGGCACTCAGGCAGGCTTTTGCCGGTTTGATATGGCCGTTTTCGATCCGTTGAGTCAGGCGGTAGGCAATTACATACAGCTCCGGCCCGGTGCAAAGAGAGGGGTCGATGCCCATCGTGCCGGTGCCGCGAGAAACCAACACGCGGATGAGGCATGTTTTTTTTCCGCCCGCGCGGAGGGTGTCGCAGATGATTTCTAAGAGTTCGGCGGTCGGGCAGGGCGGTGTCATTCCGATTCCTGCGCAGGAGCGTTCGAGGCGCGCGAGGTGGGCGGCGGCGTTGTAGAGTTGGCCTTCGACGCATTTGAGTGATTCAAAAACACCGTCACCGCGGTGGGTGAGGTGGTCGTCAACGGGTACGTTCATGAGCGCCGGATCGGTGGTGATGCCTCCGGTCAGGCTTGAATACATCGCGTAGAGTGTCTCCGACCGTCTGTCACGCACGTCCCCCAGCCGCTGGAGCCACTCCCTGTTTTCCAATGTTTGAAACGTTTGATTCATGGTTTTCCAATGCCTCAAAAAACTATACTCTAAAGTTTCCAGAGGTTGAAAGTTTATGTTGCAAGGAAACCAATGAAATCGGTGGAAATTATTTGTAGTCAGTGCGGGGCGGAGACCTTTTTGAGTCGTGAGGCCGTTTATGAGGGGCTGAAGAAAACGGGCGAGCAGTTGAAATGTGCTGCCTGCGGCTTCATCTTCGAGTCTGAAGAATCTGTGCCCTATCAGGAAAAAGAGAGCGAGCCTGAGATTTTTACGGAGGCGGATCGTTCAGAAAAGATTGAGGTTTTTGAGAGGGGTGAAAACAAAAATCTCTGCCGCTATTGTGCGGAGTATGTGGTGAACCCTTTCATGCAGTTTTGCTCCTACCACAAAAAAGAAGTGCAGGCTACCGATTCCTGTCCGGATTTCAAGATGATTGAGCCTGGGCAAGCCGAGGGCTCGCCCCCGTTCTGAGCGCTTAGTAGTTTCGGGTGGCGATAAAGTCGGCCAGCTCGGCGAGGATCCAAGGGTCTCCGGGCAATGCCTGAAGGGTCTCTTTTGCTTCTTGAATCAGTTCAGCGATGCGGCGTTTGGATTGCTCGGAACCATGGACGGCCGGGTAGGTCATTTTTCCGCGTGCGTGATCTGAGCCGATATCCTTGCCGAGCTCTTCAAGGGTTGCGGTTTCGTCGAGCAGGTCATCGGTGATTTGAAAAGCCAGTCCGATCGCTTCACCGTAGCGGGCGAGCGCCTCAAGTGTATCCTGAGTCGCGCCTGCGCAGAGGCCGCCCATGACGCAGGCCGCCCGGATCAGCGCGGCGGTTTTGTTGCGATGGATGGTTTCGACCCGATCTGTATCGGCGGGTTTCCCTTCGGCGGCGAGGTCTTCGGCCTGTCCGCCGATCACACCGCGGCTTCCGGCCGCGAGCGCGAGCTCCGCAGAGAGTGCTCCGCACTTCGGGAGGGTGCTGAGCACCTCAAAGGCGAATGTCAGCAGGGCGTCGCCCGCCAGAATGGCTGTGGCTTCATCGAAGGCAATATGGCAGGTTGGACGGCCGCGGCGCAGTGTGTCGTCGTCCATGGCGGGCAGGTCGTCGTGGATCAGTGTGTAGGTGTGGAGCAGCTCGAGGGAGCAGGCCGCGCCCATCGCCTGTTCAGCGATTCCACCGCAGGCTTCAGAGGCCGCGATACAGAGGATGGGGCGGAGCCGTTTGCCCCCCGCGAAAATGCTGTAGCGCATTGCCTCATGGAGGCGGGCGGGGCGGGTATTTATCGTTGGCAGGATGCGATCCAATTCGCTATGGATCACATCGGCCTGTTGTTTGAGATAGGTTTGCAGGTTGTTCATCTGCCAGATGATAACGGGTGGAATGCTTTTGACAAGTAGACAGCTCCAATTCTACTATCTCGGCTTCGTTTTTAGAGAAGAGTTCAGTAACCATCAAGAACAGGAATATTTGATATGAAAGATAGAAAAGAATTCTACAGTTTTCTCGCCGAGATCGACGGCAAGCCCTTCAGCGAGTATGAGAAACTAGTTGGAGATTTCGATTTCGCCCGCTACGTCATCAAGTGTCCCAAGCTGGATATAGCTTCTGATGCTCCCAATCCGGTTTTCAACATTCGGATTCCCCAGTCGATTGCAGAGCTTCCCGGCCATCTCTACGATTCACCCGTCCGCCGCACCGCCCTTGAGGATTATCTGACTCGAAACCTGGCAGATGCCGTTGAGCAGATTGCCCGCTTCAACGAAAGCGGCTGGGCCCGCCGCAACATCCTTGTTGCCGCGACGGGGCAGAAAATTCTCCCCCGCACCTCCGTCATCGTGACTCAGGAATATATTGATGTCTGCATTCGCATTGCTCTTCCCTATAAGGTGTTTGCCGTCGGCTCCGAAGATAACCGGCTTGTCGATGCGGAGATGGCCCGGAAAGTATTCTTTGAAGATCTGCCCGAAGTGATCGGGGAAAGTGTCTTCTTCTGCAATCTGGATCTCGCCGAAGCGGAAGAATTTATCAACACCATGGAAGATGCCGACCGTGTCCGGCAGACGTTGCCTACGATGGGGTTGGTCAGCTTTGTCGGCGAAGGTGCCTTCCTCGCCCGTGAGCAGGATAGCGATCTGCCGGATTACGACAACATTGCACCTTTTGAAGTGGATGAGAATGTCCAGAGTGAAGTTGAAGTGCCAAATGCCGGCAGTCTCAAAGGCCTCGGGATTCCCGTCGGCTTGACCGTCGTTCTCGGTGACGTGGCCAATGGACGCGTGGACTTTATGGATGCACTGGCTTCGGGCGTATTCAATCATGTTCTCGGCGATGGCCGTGAGCACGTCGTGACCGCATCCGATGCCGTACAGGTTTGTACGGATATCGGACGCAGTCTGCAGGAAATCAATTTGACCCCGTTTTGCTCTGAAATTGAGGGAGCGGATTCCGCCTCGTACAGTTCGGATTCTGCCGATGCCTTCACCTCTCAGGCGGCGGCAACGATCGAAGCACTTGAAGTTGGTGCGCGCATATTGATCGTGGACGAGATTTCCTCCTCCTCCTCCTTCCTGACGACCGATTCTCGGGTGGCCGGTCTGCTCGGCGACACCCCTCGGGCCTCCCTCGCTCAGCGTGCACGCCAGATGGTTGATGAACTCGGTATCTCGCTGGTGATCGGCGGCGAAAACCTCGTCGCAGAATATATTCCAATTGCTGACACCGTCCTGAAGGTCGAAGACTTTCAGGTCTCAGATATCACAGAAGAGGCCAAAGCTCTTAATCTGAGTGTTCCGCCCGAAGCCACGCCGGTCAATCTCGATCCGATGCTGGCCCGTTCGCGCTGGATCATGCCCAGCAGCATTGACGCATCGGTCGGATGTCTTGATCAGGTCATCGAAGCGATCGACCTCAAAGCCATTGAGTTCGGACGCTCCGTCATTGAGCTCGATGCCGTCACGCAGATTGCCGACGAAAGCCAGACGCTGACCATCGGCCTGTTGCTCTACTACGCCAAATTGCGCTACATGCAGGAAGGCTACTCGCTACGCGAAATGCTCGATATGATTGATCGAGATCTCAGCAACGAAGGCCTCGGCACGATCAGCAGCGACCTGCGTGGAGATCTGGCCCGCCCCCGTCGCTACGAACTGGCCGCCGCGCTCAACCGCTTGCCGACCTTCCGTGTTTCTCACGCCACGGAATAGGGGGGGACGAAGGCTGAGGGATGAAATATGAAATCTGAAAACGAATGAGTTCTCTTTTCAAGTTTCAAGTTTCAGTTTTCAAGGTTCTCTCATGAAACTCGTTATCCAGCGAGTAAAGGTCGCGTCCGTAACCATCGACGGAAAAACCGTTGGCAAAATTGGAAGCGGCCTTCTTCTTTTCGTCGGGGTGTCGCACAGCGATACCGCTGCCGATGCCGCGCACCTCGCAAAAAAAACCGTCAAGCTGCGTATTTTTGATGATGATGCCGGGGTCATGAACCGCTCCGTGCTCGACACGAGCGGCGAGCTGCTCGCCGTTAGCCAGTTTACGTTGTATGGCGATTGCAAAAAAGGCAACCGCCCCAGCTACATCGGGGCCGCCCGGCCGGAGAAAGGCTTGAAGTGCTACGAAGAATATGTCAAACAGCTTCGCGAACACGGCTTACGCGTTGAAACCGGAACGTTTCAGGCTGAAATGGATGTCCACCTCGTCAACGACGGCCCGGTTACTCTCATTTTAGAAAGCACCGGACGAGCCTGAAAGTGGAACAATGGAATGCCGGATTGATGGAGTATCGGGGAAAACAGGAGTGGTTTACCCGTCAGGTTCCTCAAAAGCTCAAAGCTCTGCGTGAACATGCGCTGATCGAAAGCGCTATTTCTTCTAACCGGATCGAAGGTGTGGAGGTGGATCAGAAACGGATAAAAATGCTTGGCCGGAGCAATACCAATGGATGCTAGAAACGCTGGAGAAATTCAGGGCGATTTTTGGGAGTCGAATCAAGTCAATGGATGTTGGAGATTGGCAGCCGGAAGATGTAGACGATGAGGCGGAGGAGTCAACTCTGTAAAACAATATTGAGAGGGAAGAGGGAACCGGATGGATCGAACGCTGGAAAAAGAGCGACGGGAGCGTGCCGTTGAGTTGGGGAAGTCCGGGAATCCGGATGCTCTTCCGGAACTCATCGAGTTGACGCATTGCCCCGCCGCAAGCGTTCGGAAGCTCGCGGCGTCCGCCATCGGAAAGCTGGCTGATTTGGCAGACGGATCCGCCGCTGTTCAGGCTCTTCAGCCGATGCTTCAGGATCATTTTCCGCAAATTCGCCAATATGTTGCCAAAGCTCTCAGTGCCTATGGAACCGATGCGCATTGTGCTCTCTCCGACCTGCGCGACATGGCGATCAGCCCCGCAGAGCCGCAATACAACAACAACTGCGCAAAACGCGCCATCGAACTCATTGAAGAGGCGAGCCGAATCGCAGAGAGTCAAGCCGTTCATTGTTGCCAGCGATGCGGCGTAAAGCTGGAGGCGGACGAGTTTGTCCGCTCAAAGAAAGCGTTTCAG
>JAUXCB010000172.1 GCA_030619095.1 Verrucomicrobiota bacterium
ACAGAACGACATGGCTACGATCCGACTTCACCGTTTTTCTGGAATGCCGAAAACAATCTGGTTTCCAAGGTCTGTAAACTTGGCAATCTGCTCTTCCCATTCCGACTTGAGCGATGCTGGCGAAACGACCAGTACGCGGCGGACTTTTCCCATTCGGTGCAACAGCGCACAGGCCGCCACCGCCTGAATCGTTTTCCCAAGCCCCATTTCGTCGGCGAGCAGGGCGCGTTCAGTAAAGGCAAGATGCAGCATCCCGTCGCGCTGGTAGGGATAGAGCGGCAGTTTTGTTTCGTTTGCCGGATAGTCACCGGAAACCACCTTCGCTTCATAGTCCCGCCGAAGCAGTGTTCGTTCCGTTTCCCGCTTCCGTGATTCCAGCCACGGGGCCACTTCTTGTGAAATTCGCAACTTCGATGAGCGCGACTTTGTGGCGATTTCAAGAAAAGACTCCGGATCGCCAACTGTACCATCGGGGTTCATGCAATTTTCGAGAGAGTTGGGTAGCATGTGCAAGTTTCGTTCAATCCGCAATTCGTCCCTGCTTGGCACCACATCAATCCGATCCGATTCGCTTTTTAGAGCCTCCTTGAATGCCTTTCGTTCCTTTTTCTGAAGGTGAAGAAGTACGGCCTCAACATGCTTGTCCGTTCCCAGCCCGTTGATTTGAAAATCGATGGTGTCGGATGCAAAAACGCGTTTTTGAAGATTGCGGATTTCAACGGAATAGGTTTCACCGCTTTGCGAGCAGACCTTGAAAGTAGAGAAAATCGGGTGGACTGGGGTTTTGTTTTCAATCGACAGCGGAGGCTCTTCAATTGCCCGTAGCCGCCGGCGATTCACCTCATGCTCATCCGTTGTATTCCAGTTCGCAATGGGCGGAAGACTCCGATGCAACTCCTCCGCAGGACTCAGCCCCTTTTTCGACTTTCGTTTTTTCATAGTTCTTCTCCAAATTGAAATGGTAAATCCAGATGCACGATCGACAATCTGGATTTACCATTTTTATGACTCGGTTTCTTTTAGCGTTGCAACAGAAATATACTCTTTGACCGTTTTACTGAATGCATCCTTGAACTCTTCGGCAGAAACCATTCCGTTTTCGATAGCCTTTTTGACCTTTTCGGGTGAGGGGCTTCCGATGAGGTTCAGTAGCGGTTCCAGTTCTTTTTCAAGGTTTGGGAGTGCGGCTCGCAGTTTACGCAGGTCGGGTTCGAGCAGCGCCGGATAGCGGTCCCCTAAACGGGCGCGAAGAGTTGTTTCGTCATACTCGACCTGCGGCACGCTTCGATAGCTGACTTTCAGCCGCATCCCGCCTGTTTCGGGATACCAGACGTTCTGCTCCTTGCCGCGCAGGTGGGTCTTTAACGTTTCCTGCAGAGCCTGTTTGCGCGCCTTGAGTGCCTGTTCTTCCTGCTGGAGTTTTGTGTATTCCTTCAGGATTCCTTCAATTTCTGTCGTTAACTCAACCATCGGCGTTTCCTTTTTTACAGAACAGCTTTTCAAACAGAGCTTTGGATTTCTGATAGCCCTCTTCTGTCAGATAGACGGACTTCTGTTTTCCGACGGGATCAGAAATCAGCCCTTTGTCATGAAGGCGATTCATCGTATCCCAATCAAATCCCTTCCACGCCCGTGCACCGCCGTCTTTATATCGCTCGCAAACCACGAGATGGAGAAGTGCCAGCGTTGCATCATCAATTTCCTCGTTACTTACCGTCATACAGACCTCCTGTTAAATTTTATGATAGCAAATCCTCTGCGGATGGGAGCATATATCCGAGAGCCTCGTATCCCTTTATTCGCCGCTCGAACATTCGCGATAACATCGGGCAGTTTTGATCGACATAATCGTAGATCCGCACTTCGCTTTTCGAATCGTGCAGGCGATGGAGGCGTCCGGCGTATTGCGAGAGGATTCCCCGCCATGAAACGGGCATGGCCAGAAAGAGGGTGTCGAGTCGCGGATCGTCGAAGCCTTCACCCAGATAACGCCCCGTCGCCAGTACGATGTGCGGAAGGTCTTTCCAGTCTTTTAGTTTTTTATTGATTTCCGCCATTCGTTTCTTCCCAAGTCCGCCTTTGAGTACGACCAATCGCTCAATCTTCGGCTCGATCAGTTCGCGCAGAACTTCAAGGTGGCGAACCCGTTCGGTCAGGATCAGCGGACTTCGTCCTTCTGCAAATGCCGCAAGAACATCGTCGGCAATGCGACGGTTCCGAGCCTTGGAATCCACCAGCAACTGATAGATTTCCGTGACCGAAAGGTCTTCTTTTTCCGGGAACACAATGTCGTCGCAATATCGAATCAGGACGTTGTGATCGAAGGGGCGTTGCGCCGCATGTTTTTTGTCGTGCGCTTTATAGCGAATGACTCCGCATTGCATGAAGACAATCGGATGATGCCCGTCGCGTCGCGTGAGTGTTGCGGATAGGCCGGTTACGTATTTTGCATGGCATTGTTTTAAAACATCCTCGAAGCTTTTCGCAGAAATATGGTGGCATTCGTCCACAATGATGTAGCCGTAGTTTGCAACGAGGTCATCGACTACGCCCTTTTTGTTCAGGCTTTGCATAACGGCCACGTCAATCAATCCGGAAATCTTCCGTTTCCCGCCGCCGACTTGTCCAATTTCATTCCGATCCAAACCAAGGAATGCGGACAGTCGTTCTACCCATTGCTCCATCAACTGTCTCCGATGAACCACGATCAACACGTTGGTTTTACGCTGTGCAATCAGCCATGCCGCCAGTACCGTTTTGCCAAAAGCCGTCGGTGCGGACAAAACACCGATGTCAGACTTCAGCAGGACGTTCCCTGCCAGCAACTGTTCGTCTCGCAGTTTGCCGAAAAACGAAACGTTCAGCCTGTTGCTCGTCGTCCGCTTGTCGGAAACCTGCACGTCAATAGGGAGCGATTTGAGCAGGGCAATCAGTTCTTCCGCACAGCCGCGTGGCAAACCGATGTGTTCAGAGAACTCCTCGGCGCAGGCAATGATGCGCGGCTTGTTGAATACAGGCATACGCATGGCCTGCGCTTTATAGAACTCAGGATTTTGAAATGCGGCCAGCCGTAGAATCGCATTTCTCAGCGACGGCGAAAGGCCTTCCTTCGGAACATAGATTTGATTGCTCAATACGAGCTCAATGGATGCGGGATGCTGGCCGGAAATCTTTGCGGAAGATTTTTTAGACGGGGGCAACAGCCACGGTGATTTGTCGTCTTCATCAGGAACGGCCTTTACCCCGAGGATCAAGTCGTCCTGCTCTGCCTCTTTGACTAATTCGAGAATCCTCTCTTTTTGGATTTTCTGAACATTGGAAAGAAGCGTCCATTGATCCGCGAAGGGGACGAAGGCTCTGTCGACAAATTCGCTGTTCCCGTTTCTCCTCGACTCCTTTTGCAAGGGCAGCGCAATCAAATTACCGAACCCGCCCGATGGCATTCGATCCTGATTTGGGAAAAAGCGATCATACGAATCAAAGCCCAGTTCCGGGCGTGAATTCATTGCCTTTGTCAGAATAAACGATCCAAATTTTCGGGCGAGGCGTGCCGGGATTGATTCCCCAAAAAAGAACCAGATGTGCCCACCGTTTCCTGAGCGTGATCGTTCCAGATACGCCGGCACATTCAACTCATCGCAAACGTCCCAGAATGCGGAGACATCTTCACGCCAAGCCGCCTTATCAAAATCAACCGCCAGAAAAGAACAGGTTTCATCCTTTTTCAGCGGATAGACTCCCATCACAAAAGCCTTTCCCTGTTCATCTTTTCCGGAAAGGTGTTTCCGAATGATTTCGTCCGAAACGGGAATAAATTCGCGCCGTTCGCATTTTGCGCATTTCACCTTTGGTTTAAAGCATACTCCGGCTTTCCATTCGTTTTTACAGGCGGGCTGATATCCGCTTCGCCCGCTTTTCCGGCTTTCAAATCGGCGAGGAAAAACATCGTCACGCCCCGAAAACAACTTCCGGAACAGCTGTATTTTTTCTCCTTCAGTAGAATGGTTGGAAATGCCGTTTTCAGATGCCGAAATTTCTTTGGCAGGATTCTCCGCTTGGAGCATACGGATGTTTCCAGAAAGCTCTGCGCGTTGCAGATCAAGCTTCTTCAGCTTTTGTCTCAGAATATCTAGATTG
>JAUXCB010000030.1 GCA_030619095.1 Verrucomicrobiota bacterium
CCCCCACCCCCATACTCTACTTATCCGGCTTCTCCGGTGTCAGCGGCAACCTGATTCTCGGCGCCCTTTTTGACGCCGGGCTTTCTGAAAAGGCGTTGCGCGACATGGTCAGCGCCCTGCCCGTTTCCGGCTACGAGTTAAAAATTGAAAAGGTGGTCAAAAAAGGAATCGCGGCGACGCAGTTTGATGTTTCGCTCGACCCGAACGAAAAGCAGCCGCACCGTCATCTCGCCGACATCGTCAAAATTATCGAGGCCGCCGGGCTTAGCGATGCCGTTAAAGCGCGGAGCATTGCGGTTTTCACCAAACTGGCGGAAGCCGAAGCCAAAGTGCACGGCACGACGCTCGAAAAAATCCATTTCCATGAAGTGGGTGGCGTGGACGCCATCATCGACATCGTTGGTGTGGTCTTCGGGCTCGAAGAGCTCGGCATCGAAAAACTGTTCGCCGGGCAGTTGAGAGCCGGGTTTGGCTTCGTCGAGTGCGCGCACGGCGCAATGCCCGTTCCGGCTCCCGCAACCGCGGAACTGCTGTGCGGCATTCCCTACGTGCAGGGCGACATAGAAAAAGAATTGCTTACCCCGACCGGCGCGGCCCTGCTCGCAACACTTTGCGATGGCTTTGGCGACCGTCCCGCAGGGTTTGTTTCCGAACATACCGCCTACGGCGCGGGCGGATGGGATCTCGATATTCCCAACGTTTTGCGCGTAGAGCTTGGGCAAATTGTAGGACAGGCTTCTCTGTACTCAGAGAGCCTGTGCGAACAGGAGCTCACACGCTCCCGGATACGGGAAGCGCGTCCTACAACTAATCAGCTGTTGGTTCTAGAAACCAACATCGACGACTGTTCTCCACAGATTATTAGTTATACAATGGAGCGGCTTTTCAAGGCCGGAGCGCTTGATGTGTGGCAGACCCCGATTTTGATGAAAAAGGGTCGTTCTGCTGTAAAACTGTCCGTTTTGTGCTCACAAACGCTCCAAAACGAGCTGGAAACGATCATTTTTGAAGAAACCACAACCACCGGGATCCGCAATATTCCGGTAAATCGAACGGTCGCCGACCGCCGCGAAGAAACGGTAGAAACGCCGTGGGGCCCCGTTCGGGTCAAAATCAGCTCG
Source organism: Verrucomicrobiota bacterium (assembly GCA_030619095.1). Classification (GTDB taxonomy): domain Bacteria; phylum Verrucomicrobiota; class Kiritimatiellia; order Kiritimatiellales; family Tichowtungiaceae; genus Tichowtungia. The sequence continues at coordinate 1,122 of JAUXCB010000030.1, forward strand.
GTGAAAGGAAGCATCTGCACGGTTACGCCGGAGTACGACGACTGCCGCTCGCTGGCCGAAGCGAACAGCGTTCCTCTCAAAGATGTCATCGCCGCCGCCCGCGCAGTCATCACAACCGCCTAACGAGAGCTTTTTTAGGCCAGGAGCTCTCACATGGCGCGATCCGCACCGAACGACGGTTTCTTTTTGACGGGATAACGGGATCGACAGGATTTTTTCAATGGGTGTTCCCTTCCCGTTCATCCTGTAATCCTGTCTAAAAAAATGACCCGCACCGTAAACGCCCGGTGAGGCACCGGGCCTACAAAGGCAATCAAAACAATTTCTGTAGGCCGGGTGCCCTCACCCGGCGAATTACAGGATCGTGATAATCACGTCATCGTCGAAGGTGACCTTCGGCGGTTTCTTTTCGATGTGCTGGAAGGTGGGCAGGATGCGGTAGTAGACCTGAAGCGCAAGGGTACAGAGGCTGGTGGAATAGAGCGTTTCTTCATCGCCTTTCTGATTCGGTCCGCGCCACCACCCCTCTTGATGCTGATGGTTGAGTAGCATCGGGGCAAAGTCAGCATTCCATGTTTTCCAACGCGAACCGCCGCGCTGAAAAACGGCCTGCGTGTTGTAATACCACTCGTAGGTTGCGGGCAGGCTTTTGTTGATCGGGGTCGCCCAGGCTGTATCCCACTCGGTGACGCCGAAGTCGTTCATATAGCGCAGGCCCGCGAGTACCATCGGGTCGTTTTGCAATCCGAGCAGTTGCAAGCTCAGCACCATCGCGCCGCTCATGATCGGCCCGCCGCTACTCCACGTTTTGATCGGCGGGCCTTTGCGGTAATACCAGACGCCCTTCCCTTTATAAAGATAGGCCACGCCGTCCGCCGCCTTTTTCATCGCCGGTTCGAGGCCATCCATTCGGATGCCCGCTGCGGCGGCGGCCTTAAACGCCTGAATCTGCCAGCTCGTCGCCGAGGAGTCGGAAATATCCTGCTGATACCAGTTGCCCCACGCCCCGCTTTCAAGCTGGCCGGCGATGATCACGCGCAGGCCGCGCTCGACCGGGCGCTTGAGCACGGGCGCGCGGGTCAACGCATAGGCTTCGGCGAGCGCATACGTCGCCTGCGCGTGGGCGTAGACCCCCAAATCCTCGCCGCCTTTCACTGGATGCTTTTTTGCCAGCGGAACAAACAGCCCCGTTTCAGGATTTTGCTGCTGGCGCAAATATTCGATCGCACGTTGCACCGTGTTGCCGAACTCCACCGACTGTGGCGTTTCGCCGTGCGCCAGAAAGGCCAGCAGGCAGAGCGCGGTCAGACGCGCGGTCCGTTGTTCGTTCCCGAGCGAGGCCGTCCATTTTCGGGTATGCCAGGTTTTATTGTAGCGGGAAACCTTGCCCCAAAAACCTCCGGGAGTCTGCTGCGCGGCGATCCATTCGAGCCCTCGCACGACAGAGGCCTCGACTCGTTCGCCATAGCCGCCCGCGAATTTCTTGAGCTGACTGGTGCGGGCGGTATCCGTGCGACCGGCGAAAAGGCCCTTCATCACGAGTGGGCTGTCCGCCGCACTGACCGCCAGCCCGGCGAGATCCATGGAGTCGATGGCAAAATCATCGGGCAATGCATCGGGCAGAGCCTCAGGCTCATCGGCGACCAACAGATTTTCATCGGGGGGCAGTTCATCGAGCTTCTGTAATTCCTGTTCAAGCTCCGGGCTTTCGTCTGCCTCCAGAATTTGAACCTCGATTTCCCTGCCGGGGTCCAAGGCCTGGAAAACCACCACATTCACCAGCACCAGAATGACGATCACGTGAATCGCAACCGAAACGGCCGGCCCGCCGAACCGGTCTACCAGCTTTCTGATATGTGTTTTAGCCATTTGAAAAAATTATTCCTCGCAAAGGCGCAGAGACCGCAGAGCACCCATTCGTATTTTAAAAACCTTTGCGTTCTCTGCGCCTCTGCGAGGGGGGCTCTTTTATTCCAGCAATCCAGTATTCCAACATTCCAATCCCCCTATTCCGCGCTCACCACGGAGAGGTTGTTCAGTCCGCTCTCCGCACAGATATCGAGTACGTCGACAAGCTTTGCGTGTGCCGAACTGCCCGAGCAGGTGATCAGCACGGTTTGCGATCTGCTGAAGCTCGCCAGCCGGTTTAAAATGGAACTCAACTCTGCGCGCGACATCGTGCGCCCATTCAGGCTGAAGCCCTTTTCGCGCCCGCCCTCCGCATAGATATTCACGCGGATCATTTTCGGCGGTGTGCGCCGTTCGGGTTGCGTTTTGTCGGGTGCAGGCCGCGAGATATCGAGATGCGCCAGAACATCCGGCGTCGAAAACGTCACCAGAAAATAGATGAGTAGCTGAAAGACGACATCGATCATCGGCGTCATCGACACCTCCATCGATTCTTCGTCGTGCTGTCTGCGGTTTCTTCTCATGGTTTTAGAGGGCAGGCCCGAGGCCTGCCCCTATGCCCTGTCTTTGGTTGCAACAAATGATATTTTGTGGAGACCTGCGGCCGTGCAGGCGTCGAGCACGCGCTTGACGTCCGTGTGTTCCGCTCCGCCATCGGCGCGGATGCGGATCGGAATGGAGGGGCCGGCGCGCCCATAATCGATTACTGTTTTGGCAAGGACCTTGCGGAGTTTGGCCTCGGAAAGAGGCGTGCGGGCAATAAAAAACCGGCCCCGCTCATCCACTTCGATGGTGATCGTGCGCGGGTCTTTTGCTTCCGTCACCATCGGGCCGTGCGGCGAATCGGGCAGTGCAATAAACTCACTGATCGCCTCCTTCTCGAGCTGAACCGTACAGACGAAAAAGATAATCATCTGAAACACCACGTCGATCATCGGCGTCATGTTCACGTGGTCGCTGGATTGTTTAAAACGGCGCATAACTCAACTCCGTTGAGGTCCAATGTCTAAAAGTCGAAAGTCTAAGGTCACGGGAGTTCTCCCGACAGTTGACTTTTGACCTTCTGACTTTTGACTCTCTTCATCAGGTCTAGAGTGAGTGCTTCCATCGAAAGAATGATTTTTGTGGCGCGGTTACGGAAGAAGGAGAAAAACCCCAGTGCGGGCACGGCAATCAGCAACCCGGCAGCTGTCGTATAGAGCGCTTGTGAAATATTGGTGGCGAGCATCGCATTTTTGGCCGCGCCCGCTTCGGTGCCGAGGGTGGCGAAGGCCAGGATCATCCCCTGCACCGTTCCGAGCAGGCCCAGCATTGGCGCAAGGTTACCGACCACATTCAAATAGTTCACGCGCTGTAATAGAAGCTCGCTTTCCAGATCCGCCGCAATGCCAATGGCGGCTTCATCGGATCGATTAGAAAAGCCTGCCGAAAGAATCGTGGCAAGAGCCCCAGGCTCTTCGGCGCACAACCGAGTTGCCTGCGCGAGGTCATTTTCACCGAGTGCGTTGCGAATGCTCTCCACAAAGGGATCGGAAATAATCCGCCGCCGCCGAATTTTAAGGAACGAATCGACAATCAGGTGTGTGCCCGCCACGGACAAGCCCGCTAAGGCCAGCCAAAGTGCGATACCGAGAACTCCGCCTCGGGCGACCACGTTAAAAAAGCCGGCACCGCTGCCGAGCATTTCCGCCTCAGCCGCGGCCTCATTCATCACCACATCCTGCGCACCGGCGGCGAATGCAGAAAAAATCAGCAATAGAAAAATAAGAGACAAATAGCGGCTCACTCGGAGAGTTCGCCCTACCTTTAACTTTTGCACGATTTGGTGGGGCGATGCCTCCGGCAGAGCCGTCTGCATCAACATTCCATTATTCCTGTATTCCATTATTCCACTCCCTGTTTTGCCATTTCTGCATATTCCGATTTCGGAAACTCATCGAGCACTTTTTGAAAATATTCCGCCGCACGCGGATCGTTTAAATTCTGAAGAGCGACGGCGGTCTTATACGTTGCCTCCGGCAGCACTGTGGTTTGCGCCCGGAACAGGATGGCCGTGCGCAGGTAGTCAAGCAGCGCTTCCTCCTGTTGCCCGGCCGCCGCCTGCATGTCGCCGCGGATAATTTGTGCCCGGGCGGCCGCTTCACGCGAGCCGGAGGCGATATCTTCATCAACCAGCTTTTCAACCTCGCTGATGCGTCCCGATCCGAGCAGCGCCTGCAGATAGCGGGATCGCTCCTTCAGGTTTTGTTTGTACTTGGGTTGCGCGGCGAACAACGCTTCGTACTCGCGCGCCGAGTCCTCGAACTGCTTCAGCGGCAGATAAACGCGCGCCAGCATTAGCCCGGCTCGCTGATCCCACCCAAGAAACTTATACTCCTCCTTTACGCGACGCAAAATCTGTACCACCGCAAGCAGGTCTTTCTTTTTCACCAAATTTTCAACCTGAGACATTTCCTTCGGCTTATCCGCGAACGCCTGGCGGTACGTTCCGGGCCGGAACGTCAGCATCTGCCCATTGAGTGTCGTCAGCTGGATCGTTCCGTCTGCCGCCGACCGGATCGCCGAGCCATTCACCCGGTTCCCTGCCGCGTTGATGACAAACGGTGCGCCTTGCGACAGACCCGCCCCCAACGCCAACATCAGAATAAAAATTTTGACCGCAGATAACGCGGATGTACGCAGATCATTTATATTCTCTCACCACCCTTTTCCACGGAAGCTTGGCGTATTTGAAGTTAAGTAAAAGGGCCGGTTTCAGTTTGGTTTTTGCAAGATATCCCACCAGTTGAGCGGTATGATTATCATTAAACGCGGCGGCAACCTTTGGGTCTGCAATGACTAAACCATCAACGATCAAATCAGGCACCAACCGACCCATAAAGTGCCCTTTATAATGAACAGAGAAGTGTTTTTGTTGGCTCACTTTATGACCGCGGCGTTCCAGTTCGATACCCAGTGCATTTTCGTAAAGCGTTTCATCCCGCCCCGGCGTTGGCTCATTCAAAACATCCATCGCCGCACCGATGATGTCTTTACTCAATTCTTCATGTATCAATTTCTTATCCATTACATGTCCCCTCTTTGCCCTATTTAGATCCGTTTTCATCTGCGTGATCAGCGGTCGATTCTTTCTGCATTTGTTCGGCTTTCTTCTGTAAAGCTTTGATTTCTTTGGTTTTGCCAAGGGGTGGCTCGCCCTCCGACGCCTTGGCGAAGGAGGGAAACTCATGAAGCAGCCGTTCGGCATCGGCCAGTAGATCGTTGTGGCGGGTGAGCTCAAGATAGAGCGGAAGGCTTTCAAATAGCGCGGCGGCAATGAGGGGGGCGTGCTCCTCGTTGTCGGGATCGGCCAGTAGCGCGACGCGCTGGAAGGAGGCCAGTTTTTCCGCCGCGTCGGTTTGCGCGCGGCCCAGCTCGAGGCTGGCACGGTGGATCAGCAGATCGTCGGAGGCAAAATTCAAGATGTCGCCTAAGACGCGGATTGCGTTGTCGCTTTGCCCGGCGGCGACATAGGCGCGGCCCTGAACAAACATCGCTTCGTAGGTAAGCGCGGATGCGGGCCAGCGGGTCAATAGGGTTTCCAGAGTTTGGATCGCGGCCTTGGGGTCGCCGGTTTCAAACTGTGCGATCCCGCGATAATAAAAAACCGGTTCGGCGAATGGATGATCCGTTGCTTCGCCGAACGGTTCGAATGCCGCGAGCGCTTCGGCGAACCGTTCGCTTCCGATCAGCGTCTTTCCCTTGGTGAAACGTACCTGCGGAACGAATTCGGATTCGGGGAAGGCTTCCAGGAAGCGGTCGCAGGTTTGGACCGCGGCGGAGGGCTCGCCGAGCTCTTTTTGGCAGACGGCCTGATAGTAAATGCTCTTTTCCCAGAACGGCTGGTTGAAGGTGAGTGTCTCTTTGGAAACGCCGTAGCTGCCCGCCGCGCCGGCCATCGATTGTTCCAAGGTCTGGAAATGTTGAAGGGCATTTTCCCAAGCAAGGACGGCTCGCTCGGAGAGACTCGCCCTGCCTAAAGATTTCGAATGCACAGGTGGGGCGATGCCTTTCGCCGACGTTAATAAACTATGGCGGGGCACGCCGGCGGAGCCGGATCGAAGCGAAGGGTCTTGTTGTGCCATGAAACGCCAAGATTCGGCGAAGGCGAATCTTGCGCGGGTCTGTTTTTGCGGGTCGCTTTCGGTTTCGAGGTAGAGGGCGAACCGCGCGGCGGCGGCTTCGTATTCTTCGGCCTCGAATGCATTCCAGGCGAGGCGACCGAGGGCGCGGGCATGGTAGCGGCTGTCAGGATAGTTTTCGACGATACGGTTCAGATAGCGTTCCTCTTTCCGAAGTCCGGCCAGCGAATAGAGAACCGCGGGCATGCGCGAATGGGCTGGAAAATTTTCGATAGCACGGTCATACATCCACCATGCGAGAGACTCACGTTTTTGGTCGAGAGCACCCTTGCCCGCCGCGAGTAGCGCGCCGCCCGCTTTCGGGTGTGTAGCAAATCGCTCCGCCAGATAAAGGCCGACGGTTTTTGCGCCGAGGTCGTCGTCGAGGTGGATGGAGCTCAAACAAAGTTCGCGCAGCGCGGTGATCGCCTCCACGCCTTCTGGGAATTTGTTGAGCGCATCGAGATAGGCCGGGATGGCGGCGGCGTATTGGCGGTCGAAGAAGAGGCGCCGCGCGACGCGAAAGCAGCTCCCTTCCATTTTGGCGCGGTTGGTGCCGAGGTCGATTTTTACGGTTTGGCCCTGCCCTTCAAAATGAGCAATGAGTTTTTGCGCACGCTCCTGCGCGTTCGGCCCCCACTCGCTGTCCCCGTATTGGATGGTTACGTTGTAAAACTGATGCAGTGCTTCGGCTTTTAACCCTTCGTGTTCGTAGCAGACGCCGAGGAGATAGCGTGCGCCCGAGAGCGGGCTGATGAGCGACACCGAGCGCCCCTGTGCCGCCAAAGAGTCTTCGAGCTGTTTAAGAAGTTCGAGTTGCATTTCGAGAACGGCCCGGGCTTCGCCCCAGTCCTCTTTATCGATCATGAGCTGCGACCAGATGACGACGGCCTGCCCGAACCAGAGGTCGAGCCCGCCGAGCTGTACCTCTTCGCTGAGTTTGAGCGCGCGATCCGGGGCATCGTCGACCAGCAGTGCGGCGAGCTTCGTTTTCACCGGGCGCGAATCGGTCAGCTTTAATGCCTTCTCGTAAATCGCTTTGGCGGCTCCGCCGTTGCCGCGCTTTTCGAGTAGCTCGCCATAGTTGAAGGCGGCCTGTCCGGTCGCGTCGTCGTCGGCCGTCAAATTTTTGAAATAGTTTTGGTAGGCCGTTTCGGCGGTGGAAAGCTGGCGGGCGGCATGGGCGGTTTCAGCGAGGAAGAGCCACAACCCCACCCCGTCCGTCGCTTCGCTCCGGCCACCCCTCCGCAGGAGGGGAGTCTTACCATTCCCCTCCTCGGGAGGGGTGCTCGCAGGGCGGGGTGGGTTCTGAAGAGCTTTGATCTGCTGCGCGGCCCGATCAAAATCTTTTTCTGCAATCAAAATCCGGATGCGCAGTTCCGGCGCGGCGGTTTCGGCCTCGGGGAACTCCTTGAGGGTCCGGTTGAGAACCGTGCGCGCGAGTTTAGGAAACCCCGCCTCGGTGAGACCTTTCACAAATTTGATCTCTTCTTCAAACGCGAAAGCGGCCTGCGAAAAGCAGAAAAGCAAAGTCAGAAAAATCGCGCGGCGGGACATGCCCATATCTTACGGCTACAAATGAATCAACGCAAGAGACAGACAGAAAAAATGAGAGCTTAGGCGGGGTCTGGGAGGTCGGCGAGGCGGAATGCGGTACGGTCCCACGAAAAGTGCTCAACGGCGCTGCGGCGAAGCTGTCGCGCGGTTTCTGTCTGCCGCGTGGAGTCGGCGAAGCCATTCGGGTAAAGCGCTTGCAGGGCGGCGATGATTGGGCGCGACAGATTGGCGTGCGCACCGGTTTCCAGTTTCATGAGCGCGCCAAGCTGCGGGGCACTTTCTGCAATTTCGTCGATGACATCTTTGAGGCCGGAGTGATAGCTGCAAAGGGGCAATGCGCCTGCGGCCATCGCTTCGATGGCGACGAGGCCAAAGGCCTCGGCGAGCTTGCTGGGCACCACGCTGACGCTGGCGAGCGGAAGAAGGTGTGCCAGCATTTCGTGGTCGAGGATTCCGGTGATGACCACCCGGTCGAGTTCTGGCGAAGAGAGAGGGCGGAACGCCTGATCCATATTGATTTCTGGAGCAAAATCCCCTGCTTGCGCGTAGGCATCAAACGCATTCCGGTCGCCGTGCGCATAGGCCTGAAGCATTCCTTCGAGGTGCTCGCGGTATGTGCCGAAACCGGCGAAGACAATGCGCGCGGATGGAATGGCCGAAAGGATGGCGGGGATAGAGGCCATGAGCTCACCCACGCCTTTGGTTTGAAGAAATTTTCCAAAATAGATGATGACGGGCTCCTCTGCGGAGATGGGCATCCAGCGTTCGGGCAGGTCGGCATCGACCACGCGCTGATCATAGGTTTCTCCTGCGGCGATCAGGGCGGCGTGCAGCGCCTGCGGACTCTGCCCGTTCGGCTCTGGAACCGCCCGCGCGGTTCTTCCGCCGTTATTTTCGGAGATCTTTTGGCGAACCGCCCCTAGAAAGGCGAATTGGCATCCGTCCGTATCTTTGGAGAGATAAAAGGTTTCCGGATCCATTCCTAAGGGGATGACGCAGAGTTTTTGGTCGAGCCCGATCTGTTCCTGTTCTTCGGAAAAAAGATCGAGAGCCCGGGTGCGGACATATTCTGTTCCGGCGATGATCCGCCGCGCACCGGTCAACCCTTCAATTGCGTACGTCATGGTTTCCGGATGCGGAGCCAGGGTGAAC
>JAUXCB010000107.1 GCA_030619095.1 Verrucomicrobiota bacterium
GCTGAAAGCAGAACTTCCCTCTGTTGCCGATAGACGGCAGCATCCGGATTTCGGGTTCCCCATGGCAAAACAAATGAAGCAGAGATCCCCCATCTACTGGAGCTGTCATCGTGGTCCATTTCGCAAAATGGCTGGATGTATTTCAAATGGAAATTATCCTTCGAGTTCGCCAGCGATTCCGCAGCCGTCAGAGCCTGAGCCTGCAGGTCGAACCGTTGCCGGTCAGATCGGCTGTTCAATGCCCGAAGCATCAGAATATCGAACTCCATCGTTGACGGCATTTCAATCAAGGCGGAGGGGGCCAGTCTGGCAAGATCCGCCTCGGCCCCTAAGAGAAGATAGAGCTGTTGTTCGACATCAAGCCGTTTGGTGCAGACTTCATCCCGGTTATCAACCAGATCGAGACAAAGAGTGTACAATTTTGCACGATCGGCAACCGCAAACTGGTTGAGTTGAACGCCGGAATCGGCCCGGCCCAAAGAAGGCTTCAGCTCCTGAATCTCTTTTTCAAACAAAGCGTTTTGTTTCCGAAGCATGCGATAGTCGCAAAACAGACGGTAGACCTGCATCAAGTCCTGCCATTCCAGCGTAGCTACCCGTAATTGTTCCGACTCGGCGACCCAAGCAAGCTGCTGGCGAAGCTTCGACTTGCTCCAGTGATCCGGCAAATAAACACGGAGTCCCAGCCGGGCGTCACTCTCCGTAGCCGTCGGCCGCAGTTCCAGCCCGTAGCCCCCCTCGCTTTGTGCACGGGTTTGTGCCTGCTCGACAGCGATCGCCTCTTTGAGCAAAACCCTTTCCGACCGGCTTTGAATCGCCGTTTTCAATTCGTGTTCAGGCGTGCATGTATCCGGTGCGGAGACAGCGGTTAAACAGGTGATTAACAGAACCGAGAACCCCACTGCACTATAGTTCTTACATATCATTTTTTTTCAACCATTGGCCAAAAACAGAACCGCCCGGCACAACCACAACCTGCTCCCCAGGAAGCAGTTTGTCACCTTCTGTTAGTTCAATAACAATACGCCGCCCGCGCAAAATTTGATCCCCAAATCCCGTAAAAACCGGGAGTTTCCGAATGTCGGCCGTTATGGTTTTCACCACGCCGTGATACAGCTCGCGACTGGTCGAAGCAATGACGCGGTAGCGCTGGCCTTCAGCAATATCAATCTGTTTTGATTCCGGCATAAATGCAATGATTCGGGACGTGGCAACATTACTGATCCGCACCACTGGATCGCCAGTCTCTATCACATCACCGGGCTGATGAAATACCTCAGCAACCACGCCAGCCGTCCGCGCCACCAGCCGACACTGGATTTCCTGCAGTTTTTTCAACTCAGCAGAATCAAACAGCTTTACATCCCGCTCAACAAGTTTCAGGCGTTTTTCAAGCTGGGCAATCAACTTTGGATAGTGGGTGAGCACCTTTTTCATCGCGACAATCTGCGGGCGAAGATCTTCGACATCCTGTTCCAGAATCAGGTTTTTTGCCCGCAGTTCACCGGTGCGTTTCCACTGCGCCTCGAGCGATTGAAGCTCTGCGTCGACTTTGGCCTGTTCAAGCTTAAGGGTTTCGACCTCATAGCGGACAGCATGAACCTTGTCGCGTGTCTTCATCAGCGACGCCTGATCCATCATCATTTCCGAGGCCAACGTCTCATTGTTGAGTTCCCCGATCAGTTGGCCTGCATAAACCGGATCGCCCAAATTAACGAATAACGACTTGAGGCGCCCGCTTTCGAGCGGTGAAATATATTCGTACGTTCGCTCGGCCACACCATGGAACCGAACACGATGTATTCCACCGGGAAGCAGAAGAAGCACGGCAATCGCAGCCCCCATCCAAATGAGCCACGGCCAGCTATTAAAGAACTGCTGGATCAAGTGGCGGCGGGAATGCTGCAACGAAGGACGCTTAAAGGTTTTGTCTATCATCTATCGTGCACCCTTTACAGTTCAACCGTTGTACGCTGCAACACCAGATTAACCTCGGCAATGGAGTCGAGCGCTTCGAGCTCTTTCACAAGATCAACCTGATGGGACGGGTCAATCAACCGTATCTGATAAGAATATTCCAGTAAATCCCCCTGAACGGCCTCACGCATAGCGAGCAATACATAGGCCGAACAGTTTTTCGACATAACGGCATCCACCTGAGCGCGTACCTCCTCGTCATTGGCATCCACCAGAAAACGCAACATCGCTTCGTAGCGCCGGTGGGTGGCAAACGGAGCCAAATGCAACAGAACAATCACCGAACTCAAGATAAGACACCCTGTAATAGCCACAACAAACATGCCGGAACCGCAAGCGATTCCCAGCCCCAGTGATGCAAAGAGAAACATCATATCGCGCGGATCACGAACTACGGTACGAAAACGAATTAACGACAATGCGCCCAGCACCCCGATTCCTCGCGCAAGACTGTCCCCCAGCGCGATCATTACCAGGCAAACAATCATACCGCCGAGAATAAGTGTGTGCACAAATGAACGCGAATAGGAAAGCGACTGAAAAGTCAGCTGGTAAAGTTTGGCAATAATCGAACATAAAACAAAACTCAGCAACATGGCAGAAACCACTTGCTGTAGCCCCAGACTTTGCGAACCGCCTACAACTGCAACCATATTCACTAAACTACCGCCCATCGCCTGTTTCCCCTAGTTGTACATAAACTCATCGGCAAAAGGAGCATCCCCTTGTCCGATCAAAAGATTTTCCATCCAGATCGCCATCGAATATTTACAGTTTCCAGATCGGATCAGATCAAACTGCTGTACCAGCTCAATCATCCATCTGGGCACATGTTCGGTACACTTTATTTCCAACACCAACGCCGAGTCCTTCCGGTGGTGGACGAGCCCGCTATCCATGGAAATAAAGCGGCCGCCGCGACCCCAGTTATACATATTATATACAGGTTGATAGCAAAGCTTCGAATCAAAGGTAACCCGCGCATAATGATCAAATCGCCCAGTGTAAGCCTCCCGACTGTAACGGATATAAACCAAAGGTTCTGCATTAATCTCATTCGATAAGCGAACAAATTCGCAAAAAGCCTCCCGCTCCTTCACCGACTTCAGACCCAGTTCGCCGACATTTTTATCTAATACCCCCGGCTTCCATTCACTAAATGGAATGCAGGCCCGCGACTTGAGAACCCGCTCATAAAACTTCCGTTTAATTTCGAGAAATACCGGAGCTTCTCCGGGAGGATTTCCGTAGGTCCGAACCCTTAGCTTAAACCGATGCGAAGCCTCCCGTTCCTTTGCATAATGCAAAGACAACGAGGGGGAATCCATCTGAAGTGTGGTGATGTAGTAGCTTCCGCCTGCGGCAGCACAATTTCCGTCCATGACGCAATAGGGCTGGATAAAATCTCTAATCGGCCCAACCAGCTGCCGAGGAATAATATACTTCGCCTCGAACCGATCCAGTTCCGTAGAAAAATCAGCCGCCTCAAACTTATTATTCTGAACCTGTTTAAACATAAAATTTCTGCATAGCGGTCATCCTTGACGGAAAACGAACAAAAAATATTTCACAACCCCACAAAAAAGAAAAGGCTTTTTAACGTTTCCAACGTTTGGAAACTTTTCATGCTGTCATGCTATGACTTGTCGGTCAGGGCAACAATCCCGGGGAGTTGTTTGCCTTCCATAAATTCGAGGGAGGTGCCGCCGCCGGGACGTGGGCTGACGACGACAGCGTAAAACAGGTACTTTTTGAGCGACCCATATCCTGCAGGCACATCAAATTGGAAGCCATATCCGAAGTAAACGGCAAACCATGGACGAGCATCGCGGAATTTGACATCATTCAATAGACGCACCCCCACTCTTCCAGATCGATGGCAACTTCGGCGTCACATCGGGTATAACGGAGATGCTGTTGCAGAGCCACTACCACGCCGAAGGGGGCGAGGCAGTCCTCCTGCCCGCCCTGCCCTGCCGCATGGTCGAAAGGCTCGGTGAAAGGACTTCGTGCCCGCGGCGGATTCATCGTCGATATCGCGTGGAAAAACGGCAAGCTCACCGAAGGCAAGGCCACCGCCACCCAACCCCGCAAGCTCCTCGCCCACTGGGGCGGAAAAACATGGAAGCACACGCTACAGGCCGGCGAAAGCATCACCCTTACGCCCTAATGGATTTGTCGTTAACAACTAAGAATATGAATAAAACAGTCCTACAAGTGATTGGCCTTGCCACCCTTCTGGCTCTACCCGTACGAGCAACGCCGGAGACCACCCTTTGGTACAACCGCGCAGCCGATGACTACGGACTGAAAAGCCCGCTCAAATGCTGGGAAGTCGAGAATCCCAGCCGCACCCATAAATCCAACCCGGACAAGGCGTGGGGAAAATGCCCGTCCTCACATACGACAGCCTCTTCGAACGCTATGGAGTGGATGTGCTTAACTGAAAATGAAACCTGACCCGATTGTTGAAGAAGTTCGTCGAGTTCGGAAAGAGCACACCGCACGGTACGGAAATGACATTCATCGGATTTTTGAGGCGATCCGGGAAAAAGAGAAGACGTCTGGTCATAAACCGGTCAACTTCGGCCCGAAGAAACTATCGGATCAGAAAAACCTGTGCGTCGCTGAAGAGCCGGGGGATGAATACAAAACCAACTCTTCAAAACAGAGCGGCTGAAAAAGATGTCTTGCTGAAACCGGTGTAAAAATTTATACAGTCTGCATGTCTCCGACCGAATCAGCCGTAACCAGTCTCGTTGAGCAGATCGTTTCTTTGATCCATCCGCTCAAGGTCGTTCTCTTTGGTTCGACCGCTCGCGATGAAGCCTCTGCTAATAGCGACATCGACTTGCTGGTTGTCGTCCCGGAGGGCTCTCGCCGTCGGGCAATTGCACAAAAGCTCTATCAGGAACTTCGCGATGCACGTGTGGCCTTCGATCTGGTTGTAGCTACACCGTCCGATCTTGAAAAGCACCGCGACAACATCGGACTCATCTATCGCAACATCCTCAAAGAAGGCCGCGAACTCTATGCCGTCTGAACTCCAAAGCGGTTCCCCCGAAGATTGGCTGCGCCGCGCACGTAGCGATTTAGCATTAGCTCGCGGACGGTTGCGGAAGAGTGTTCTGGCGGAAGACCTTTGCTTTCATGCCCAGCAGGCCGTCGAAAAATCCCTCAAAGCGGTTTTGATTTCCAAGGGAATCGATTTTCCGCGCACCCACAACCTGCGCATCTTGATTGATGCACTGCCCGAAACCATCTTTCGCGATCCGGTTTTAGATTCCTCTGCCGCCCTGACGGATTATGCCGTCAGCACCCGCTATCCCGGCGAAGTTGAAGCAGTAACCAAAGAGGAACTCAAAACCGCTCGTCACATTGCCATTGAAGTCCTCACTTGGGCCGAAAACGCAATCTGCACCTGACCGGGTTTCCAATGCTTGGAACTTTTTTGACCGGATAAGAGGATTGCCATTTTCTTTGGTCGTTATTTTCAATGAAATCCTAAAATAAATTTCACGAAGAGAAGAGAGCTTGACATGTAGTCCCCGTGACTACATTATTCATCTGAATAAAGGGGGCAAGGGTATGCAGGTTGCGGTACGAGAAGCAAAAGCGAAATTGAGTCGGCTCGGGAATATGGCGCATCGCGGCGAAACGATTGTTGTCTGTAAGAACGGGAATCCCTGGTTTGACATCGTTCCGCACGCTAAACCCAACCGGAAAAGCTCTCCCCTGAAAGGGGTGACCCCTGTGGTTTCTGAAGTGGAGGCGGTTGCGCCTCTTGACTCGAAGGACCTTCCGGGATGGAGCTGATTCTTGATACCTGTGGACTTCTTTCCCTGACGGGGTTGCC
>JAUXCB010000078.1 GCA_030619095.1 Verrucomicrobiota bacterium
AACCTGTCGCCAAATTGGATGGTTTTGAGATTGTGCCACAGCTTGTGGCACAAATTCCTTGGGGTCATAATTTACATATTATAAGGGTTCTTGCAGATAGGGACGAAGCCCTGTTCTATGTCCGTAAAACCATCGAAAACAATTGGTCGCGGTCGGTTCTGACGCATCATATTGAGAGCGGACTTTATCAGCGAGATGGCAAGGCGGTCACCAATTTTGAAGCGACGCTTCCGGCTCCGCACTCCGACTTGGCGCGGCAAACCCTGAAAGACCCCTATAACTTTGACTTCCTGATGCTTCGCGAGCGCCACGATGAGCGGGAGCTGGAAGATGCGCTGGTGGAACATGTCACCCAGTTTCTATTGGAGCTGGGTGAGGGCTTTTCCTATATGGGGCGGCAATATCCACTGGAGGTTGATGGCGATGAATATCGAATGGATCTGCTGTTTTATCACGTTGTTTTGCATTCCTACGTGATTGTTGAATTGAAGACAAAAAAGTTTAAGCCGGAGTTTGTCGGGAAGCTCAATTTTTATATCTCGGTGGTCGATGACATGCTGAAAACGGAGGCGGATAATCCGTCGCTTGGCATTCTGATTTGTAAGTCGAAAAAAGACACCGTCGTCGAATACGCATTGCGGGATGTGAACTCGCCGATCGGTGTGAGCGAATATATCATCACCAAGAATTTGCCGGATGAATTTAAATCGTCATTGCCAAGCATTGAACAAATTGAGGCGGAGGTGGACAGAGAGTTTAATCGCAAATTTTTTCATTAAAACATTCGGGTTTTTTTGAGGAGCAGGAGCGGCGTTTATTATCACTTGTTGCTAGGCATGATACAAAGGATGTCTGTGAGGTTAGATTGGCAAATAATAGGATAGTGCCTTGCAGAGATGTGCCGTTGGGAAACCTAAAGGGTTCGCCGATAACAGAAGTGATTCTTGGGCCAAAGAATAGAACCCCTGAAAATGTTGTGAAAGAGTTTTTGAACTCGAAAGATTTTTTTGACGTTGAGGTGAAGCGTTCAGAGATTCCATATAGGTAGGTTTCCAAACAGTGGAACCCGCCATCGCTCGGGTTGTGGCGGACAGGAAAGTAAAAAGCAGAAAATGAATCAGGCGGAACCGAAAGAGATGATCGCGAAAGGCGAGGGCGAGAACGTTGAATTCAAGCGCTCGTTCGGGCGCGAGTGTATCAAGGCAGGTTGTGCGTTCGCGAATATAGGCGGTGGAACGCTGTTGATAGGTGCGCCTCAATAATGTAAAACGTGATTGTGAAAAACGATAAACATGGTTATATTAATCGGGTAGTTAAGTCGGTTGCTCAGGCTCGGCTGGCCAACAATCCGGCGTTGGCACTGCTGGGACCGCGTCAGTGCGGAAAGTCAACTCTGGCGTTGCACCTCCTAAAAGATTTTCCTGATGCGGTCTATTTAGATGTCGAGTTGCCGTCTGATCGAAACAAGTTGCGCGATCCAGAAGCCTTTTTGAAACTGCACCAAGGCAGACTGGTTTGCATTGATGAAGTTCAGCGGGTTCCCGATTTGTTTCCGGTGTTGAGAAGTCTGATTGATCAGAGCGGAGTCCATGGTCAGTATCTGATTCTGGGGTCGGCCTCGCGCGATTTAATCCGGCAGAGTTCAGAAACACTAGCTGGACGCATTGCCTATCTTGAACTTGCGCCGTTTTCCATTTGTGAGGTGCCGAATTCCCTTCAAAAACTATGGCTTCAGGGTGGGTTTCCTCGTAGTTTTTTTGCGGAGGAGTCTGCTAGTTTTTCATGGCGTGGCGATTTTATCCGTTCATTTTTGGAGCGGGATGTCCCGATGCTGAAAAGTAGTATTCCGGCGGAGGCGGTCGGTCGGCTTTTGACGATGTGCGCGCACTATCACGGTCAGTTTCTGAATTTGGAAAAACTGGCGGGCTCGATGGGCGTTCATGCGGGCACAATCCGGAATTACATGGATTTGCTTTGCGGTGCATTTATGATGAGAAGAGTGTCGCCATTTCTTTCTAATGTAAAAAAGCGGCTCATCAAGTCTCCGAAAATCTACATCCGTGATACGGGCGTTCTCCATGCCTTATTGGGGATTAAGACGGCCGATGACCTGTTCGCTCATCCGGTTTTTGGCGATTCCTGGGAAGGGCTGGTGATTGAAAACATTCTCTCCTCTGTTTCGGACAGAGTTTCCTGCGGGTATTACCGGACATCGAACGGCGCAGAAATGGATCTTGTGGTTGAAAAAGGAGTTTCCAGAATCGGGATTGAATGTAAGGCCTCGTCATCACCGAAGGTCACGCGCGGTTTTTGGAGCGCAAAAGACGATCTGGAACTGGATGAGGTTTTGATTGTCGCTCCGGTGAACGCGGCCTATCCGTATGGCGACGGCGTGACCGTTTGTTCGCTGAACGAGTGTTTGATTCGCTTGGGAGCGATGTGAAAAGGAATAGGAGAAAGATTTTTTCAGCCGCTTCGCTTGAGGAGATCAGAGAAATAAAGAGAAAGAATTTTTGACCAGCCGTCGCCGGAGGCTATGGCTTGGCAGGCAGGATTACAGGATGAGCCAGGTCGAAAAAATCAAAAAACGAGTAAACGCAGCAACTGGCAAACGGGTTCTTGGCGTTCTGGTGGGGAAGGCTGGCTATACAGCGAAAGCGAACTTTGAGATCAGCACCGAAGAGCTTTTGGGCGAAGATAAAAAGTTCCAAGGTTTGGAAAAATAGAGCCGAAACGTTCCAAGCCTTGGAAAAAGTAGAGTAAGCGTCTCGCTTGCTTTTTCAAGGGGTGGAAAAAGTTAGAGAAATGAAACGGGTAGAACTAAATGAGATGATCGCGACGGGCGAGGGCGAGAACGAGTGGGTATGAGTGATTTAAAATCCATGATTAAAAAGGGCGAGGGAATCTCTCTTGAGTTTAAGAAGGCTCGTACCGCATTGAATCGCGATGTGTATGAGACGGTTTGTTCGTTTTTGAATCGGCATGGCGGCACGTTGTTGCTGGGGGTTCAGGATTCAGGGGAGGTGTCGGGTGTGGATGAGAGTTGCGTTGCGCAGATGAGGAAGGATTTTGTTACTGCGATGAACAATCCTCAGAAAATCAATCCGCCATCCTATTTATCGATCACGGAGAAGCGGATTGACGGAAAGATGGTGTTGCGCGTTGATGTTCCGGAAAGCTCACGGGTTCATCGTTGTGCCGGTCGAATCTATGATCAAAACGAGGATGGAGATTTTGATATTACCGATCAAACGGTAGAGGTGGCGCGCTTATACCAGCGGAAGCAGACAACGTTCAGCGAAAATAAAGTATATCCTTGGATTCAGCTGGAGGATTTGCGCTCGGAGTTGATTGAACAATGTCGGAATCACGTTCGGGTCAATGCGAATAATCACCCCTGGGTGGAACTGGACGATTTGCAGATGCTTAAAAGTGCACAACTTTATTTGACCGATCCAGAAACCGGAAAGCAGGGGGTTACGCTGGCGGGGGCTATGCTGTTCGGAACAGATGCGGTTATTCTGCAGGTTTGTCCGGCTCATCGAACCGATTTGATTTTGCGTAAAGTGAATGTGGATCGTTACGATGATCGCGATCTGGTGCGAACCAATCTGATTGAAAGCTATGATCGTATTCTCGCTTTTGTCAAAAAACATCTACCTGATCCTTTTTATCTGGACGGGATTGAACGGCGAAGCTTGCGAGATGCCATTTTTCGCGAAGTGGCTTCCAATCTGTTGATTCATCGGGAGTATGCCAGCGGCATCCCTGCTCGATTGATTATCGAACGTGGAGTTGTAGCGACCTACAATGCGAACCGTCCTCATGGGGTTGGTGCCTTGAATCCGAAAACCTTTTCTCCGTATCCAAAAAACCCAGTGATCGGTGCATTTTTTAGGGAAATCGACCGAGCGGATGAGTTGGGTTCTGGAATGCGCAATTTAATGTTGTACGGGAAGACGTATGGCGGTGAAGATCCGCAGTTGATTGAAGGCGACGTGTTCCGGATGATTGTTTCTGTGCCGGAGGTAGGAGGCATTGTGGACGTGGAGCCAAAGTCAGGGGCCCAGTCGGGGGCCCAGTCGGGGGCCCAGTCAGGGGCCCAGTCAACGGACGTCCTTCAAGTGCTGAGAGGACATCCTCTTTCTGCCAATGAAGTTGCTGAAAAGCTGGGATTGAAGAGCAAAACGGGTGCGCTGAAGCGAGCGGTTAAAGATTTGTTGGAAAGCGATTTGATCGAATACACCCTTCCAGAAAAGCCGAATAGCCGCTTACAGAAATATCGGATCACAGATAAGGGAAGAGAGATTTTTGACCACCTCGTAGAACCCGACTCTTCGGGTCGCTTCGCTAGAGGAAACAGCCGAGGAATAAAGAGAAATGTTTTTGACCGCGAAGGAATGCGAAAAGAGATGGCAGGCAGGAAAGCCTGCCCCACAGTGGAGAGTCATTTCCTAGGGTTTGAAGGAACTAGTTTTTACGAATAAACGGGCGGCGCCCGTTTATTAACGGAGAGAAAAAATTATGCATAAGGTTTATCATCGAATTGAACAGATTGCCGGGAATGTGATTGTGGTCAGCGCCGAAGAGGTCGTTTATGGCGAGCTGGCGCAGGTCACCTCGGAGATGGGCACGTCACTCGCGCAGGTGATTCGTCTCGACGAGGGTCGTGTGTCATTGCAGGTTTTTGCGGGGAGTCGCGGAATCGCAACCGATTCGAACGTCCGTTTTCTTGGCAATACGATGCAGATTCCATTTTCGGAAAATTTGCTGGGCCGTGTTTTCACCGGATCCGGTGTGCCGCGTGACAAGGGGCCGGAAATCACCGAAAACAAAATTCCGATCGGCGGGCCATCGGTCAATCCGGCCAAGCGCATTATTCCGCGCAATATGGTGCGGACCGGGATTCCGATGATCGATGTGTTCAACACACTCGTTGAATCGCAGAAACTTCCAATTTTCTCCGTTGCCGGGGAGCCTTATAATGAACTGCTCGCCCGCATCGCACTGCAGGCCGAAGTGGATATCATCATTCTCGGCGGCATGGGCCTCAAGCACGACGATTATCTCTACTTCCGCGACACCCTCGAAGAAAACGGCGCGCTCTCGCGGTCAGTTCTCTTTGTGCACACCGCCGCCGACCCGACGGTGGAATGTATGCTCGTTCCCGATATCGCACTGGCGGTCGCTGAAAAATTTGCCTTGCAGGACAAGCGTGTGCTCGTGCTCCTCACGGATATGACCAACTTCGCTGATGCGATGAAAGAGGTGGCGATCACGATGGAGCAGATTCCCTCCAATCGTGGGTATCCCGGTGATCTGTATAGCCAGCTCGCCGCCCGCTATGAAAAGGCGGTCGACTTCGAAGGCTCCGGCTCAATCACCATCCTCGCGGTGACCACCATGCCCGGCGATGACGTCACTCATCCGGTTCCAGACAATACCGGGTATATTACCGAAGGGCAGTTCTATCTGAAAAACGGACGCATTGAACCGTTCGGTTCACTTTCCCGTCTAAAGCAGCAGGTGAACGACCGAACCCGCGACGATCATCGTACGATCATGGACACCATGATTCAGCTCTATGCGTCTTTTAAGGAGACACTGGAAAAACAGTCGATGGGATTCCGCATGAGCTCGTGGGATACCAAGTTGCTTAAATATGGTGAACGATTCGAAAATGAAATGATGGCGCTCTCTGTCAACATTCCGCTCGAAGAGGCGCTTGATCGCGGCTGGAATATTCTGGCCGACTGCTTTGAACCGCAGGAAACCGGGATTGCCTCGAAACTAACTGACCAGTTTTGGCCGAAATAAAGCATTCGCAGATGGGCGCAGATAAACGCAGATGAACTACGAAACTGACAAGAGGGATGAGAAAACCTATGCAATCATTGGTGCAGCGATGGCTGTGCATAATGAGTTGGGGTGTGGCTTTTTTGAGGCAGTTTATCAAGATGCTTTGGAAGTTGAGTTTAAAAAACAGGGAATACCCTATGAGAGAGAGAAAAAGTTGGATGTTTTTTATTCAGGGGAAAAGCTGAATTCTTTTTATCGCACGGATTTTCTCTGTTTCGATGAAGTTCTCGTAGAGACGAAAGCCCTAAGCAAAATGTCGGGAACGGAAGAGGCTCAGATTTTAAATCAATTGAAGGCCTCAAAGTGTCACAAAGCTCTCCTGATCAATTTTGGCGTATCGAAACTGGAAACTAAACGAATGGTTCTCAATCTGCGTGAATCTGCGTGAATCTGCGGATAAAACAAAAATGGCTAAGATTAAGTATACGAAGAATGAGCTGAAGGCCCAGCGTGACGCGCTGAGTCGCTTCACGCGCTATCTGCCGACGCTGTTGCTGAAAAAGCAGCAGTTGCAGGTGGAACTGCGGACACTCGACGCGCAGATCAATGCCAAGCATTCCGAAGAGGATCAGGCGCGTGCCGATCTCGCCGCGTGGGTGAAGCTCTTCTCCGAATCGTTCGATTTTACGCCCTATATCCAGGTTTCTGAAATTCAGCGCTCTACCGGCAATATCGCAGGAGTCACGATTCCAATCTTTGGAAACATTTCGTTCGTCGAAGAAACACCCGATCTGTTTGAAACCGCCGCTTGGGTCGATGCAGGGATTGAACTGCTTCGTCAGTTGATCAGCCTGCGGGTTGAGCGGCAGATCATCGAAGAGCAGCATCAGTTGCTTTCCGATGAACTGCGTACCACCTCGCAGCGCGTTAACCTGTTTGAAAAAGTGAAGATTCCCGAGTGCCGGGAAAACATTCGAAGCATTCGTATTTTCATGGGCGACCAGCAGACGGCAGCCGTCGCCCGTTCCAAAATTGCCAAAGGCAAAAGCGCAGAAAAAACAACCAGTTAGCCCACGAATAACACGAATGAACACGAATACAGACATAGTTTATAAAGATGAGAGCTACGCAATTATA
>JAUXCB010000239.1 GCA_030619095.1 Verrucomicrobiota bacterium
GACCGTCGCGCGCTGTATGAAGCGCTTCCCCTAGTTCAAAAAAGTTTTGAGCTGGGAAGCTCCTTTCATCCGCACCCATTAATCACAGAGGTCATCGGCTGAGAGGTCGATTCATTCCGGCGCGGGTCGGGTAGCTCCGCAGTGAATGCAATAGGCTCCGCCGATCGGGGTTTGTTCATGGCAGGTGCCGCAAGCCGCCAGTTGTTTTGTTCCGCAGAACGGGCAGGCCACAGCCTGTGCAGGGAGCGTCTTGCTACAACGCGTACAGGCACCCTTCATGAGCCGTTTTTGCATCACCTTCTGCTTGTTGAATACTTTTTTCTGGATGAAGTAGACCAGAAAAAGTCCGATGGCAATGGCGAGGAAAATCACAAAATAGTGCCAGAGGGCCATCAGATGCAGTGATTGAAGGAAATTAAACAGGTTTTTGAAGAAGTGTTTTGGGATGATGTCGATCACCAGTTCGATGACCTTCAAGAGGATCGGCAGCGTGGCAATGACCAGCAGGTGAGTGGCAACGAGTGTTTGAATTGGATTGTCTTTTTTCACACTGCGGGCGCTCCACCAGTAGAAGACCCCGAAGATGGGCAGTAAAAAAAGTAGTTGCCAGAGGAGTTCTTTCAGCGGGAACCAGAACTGGAAGCGTTTGTAGTCAGCGACAACAATCCCTCGCGCGGTATCGTCGACGGCGATAATCGTCCAGAGTTTCTGAATGCCGGAGTGGTTGCCGATTTGTTGTTCTAAAGAGCGAGTCTTGCCGGTAAGCCGGTCAATTTTCTCTGCGTACTGTTGCGCGGTTGTGGAGGTCGCATTGGATCCAGGTTTAGATACATTTGCAATATTTTCAAGCAACTGGGTGTCATACGACGCCTTCGCTTTGTTAAAGGCCCGCTCCGTTTTCTCCCGCTCTTTAATTGTTTTTTGACGGCTCAGGAAGAGGCGATGAAGGGGTTTGTCTTGTGACAAAACCTTAGCCTGCTCAAAGAAGCGTTGCGCGTCCGGATGCATGAGTTTGATCTGCCGAGTGTCAAACGGGCTTTCGTAGCGATAGCGATAGTTGTTGCGATCGGCCAGAATGAGAGGTTGCAGTTTTGAAATCCGGTTGGCTGCTGTCCAGTCCTGCTTGATGAAAATGCTTCGCGCGGCTGCGGGCATATATTCATTTTCTGTTGTGAGTTGATCCGTGTGTTCATGGAGTCCGATAAACAGGATGTTCAGAATAAAGATATCCAGAATAATGATGGTGACGAGAGACAGTTTGTTGAGAGGCTCTTCCTTGCTGATCGAAGTGAGTCGGGCTTTAAATGCAGTAAGTTGTTTTTTCATAAGTCTCCTTTAATTCAGGCCTGTTCTCGGCAGGGTTATGCTCTTCCGCACACAGCAAATGTCCCGTTCATTGCTTGATGCTACGCTCCCGACTCCGTACTATCAAGCTCATGCAAGCGATTAATCAAACGGCGTTAGACGCAGCGGTTGCGGCGGTGAAAGGCGCGTGGCCGGAAGCAAAGCCGAAGCTTGGGATCATTCTCGGCTCAGGCTGGAGCGAGGCGGTCGCCGATTTTCCCGTCAAGGCATCGCTCTTCTATGAGCAGATTCCAAATCTTGGAAAACCCGGCGTGATCGGCCATGCGGGGCAGTTGCTGTGCGCCGACTGTTCCGGAACAGAACTATTCATTTTTCAGGGACGTCGCCACGGCTATGAGGGGGAGGGCTGGACCCCGATCATTCTGCCGATTTGGATTTTAAAACAGTTTGGCGTGGATGTGGTTCTGCTCACCAATGCCTCGGGCGGCATTCGCGAAGATCTTACGCCCGGTTCGCTGATGGCGATTGAAGATCACATCAATATGCTCGGAGCCAATCCACTGCAGGGGCCGCACAATTCGAACTTTGGCGAACGCTTTCCGGATCAGACAACCGTCTACGACCCCGGCCTGTGCCAGGTGCTGGTCGCGGCGGGCGCGGATGCCTCCGGCATTTATGTCGCCGCCGCCGGGCCGACGTTTGAAACGCCCGCCGAGGTGCGCGCGTTCCGCACCCTGGGCGCGGATGTGGTCGGCATGTCTACCGTGCCGGAAGCCATTTTTGCTAACGCCATGGGAATGAAAGTGGCGGGGCTGTCGTGCGTCTGCAACCGGGCGGCGGGACTCGGGCACGAAAAACTGACTGCGGACGATGTGATTCGAACGGCGAACGAAGCGATGCCGCGGATGCGCGGAGTCCTCAAAGGATTCGTCGGGGAGGTGTGCTCATGAAATTCGAAGCCTTGCTGGAGGTCGCCGCGAAAAGTGCAGAAAAGGCCTATGCGCCGTATTCAAATTTCAAAGTCGGCGCGGCACTTCTTTGCGCCGACGGAGCCGTTTTTACCGGATGCAACATCGAGAACTCATCCTACGGGCTGACGGTCTGCGCGGAGCGAACCGCTGTTTTCTCGGCCATTTCGGAAGAGCGGCGCGATTTTATTGCGCTGGCGGTTGTGGCAGTAGGTGAATACATGCCGTATCCCTGCGGGGCCTGTCGGCAGGTGCTGAACGAATTCTGCCCCGGGGAGTTTTCTGTCTACGTCGCCAAAGTCGATGCGCTGGATGACTACGAAGTGATTCGCCTGAGCGAACTGCTCCCGCACGGGTTTCATTTGTAGGGTAAAGAACACAAGCTCCTGCAAGTTGATGGGTAGGTTTTGTAGGACGCGCTTCCCGTATTCGGGAGCGTGTGGGTTACACCTCAGAAACCGTATGGAGACACAGGCTCGCTTCGCGAAGCCTGTCCTACAAGTTGGGTGATAGA
>JAUXCB010000095.1 GCA_030619095.1 Verrucomicrobiota bacterium
GATGGGGAATTCGGTGGTGAGCAGTTTGAAAAAGTAGAAAACATCGTTTCATAGGACGTGACCCCTTTTCCCAGGATTTCGCCGCTGGTAGTTTTCATCCCGCCGCCTACAACACAGTTCTTCGAACTATTCAGGGAAGTTGAAGGCCGCTGAACCCTGACAGGAAGGAACAAACCCTTTCTTTCAGAAGCACGGCACCGCCAGACAGGTCACTTTCAATATTAATCGGAATCTGCGGATCATGGAGGGATTTGCGTAGTAGCACCCACCCATCGTTGCAGGTCACGTGCACGCCCTCAAAGTTGTTGGGCGTAAGCGACCACCCTTCTTCATTGATAACAAATTGACTGAACGCCTTGAGAACCGTTTCGGCGTAGGCGGAAAAATCATCGTCCAGAATTTTCGGACGGAACTCAATGGCTTCTGCCGGTTCAGGAAGATCGACAATCAGTTCGTCAACAGTCCCCTGCCCCGCCATATTGAGTTGCGCAATCTTGATGAGGATTTTTGCAATCTGATAGGCCCCGTCGTCTAGGAACCAATTTTCTTTTAGTGCGCCATGACCGGAAGTTTCCAGTGCCAGAAAAGAAGGGGTGCCCGCTTCGTTCAAACGAATCGCTTCATTGATGACATTTTTATACCCGCGCTGAAAGCGGTGGTGCGTGCCGCCGAGCCTTTGTTCGATCCACCAAGTCAGGCCGGTCGAAGTGACGGAATCCGTGACGATGGTGGAGCCGGGGTGCTCGCTGAGCACAATGGTGGCCATCAGTGCGATGAACCGGTTACGATTGATCGGTTTTCCATGTTGATCGACCGCGCCGGCCCGGTCGACATCGGTGTCGAAAATAATCCCGAAGTCAGCCTCATTTTCCTTCACGGCGGAAATGATGGCATCCATTGCATTGGAATCTTCCGGGTTCGGGATATGGTTTGGAAACGACCCATCGGGATCGAGGAACTGGCTTCCGGTGGTCTCCGCACCCAGAGGATCCAGCACTTTTTCGACAAAGAAGCCCCCGGCCCCATTCCCCGCATCGACCACAATCCTCAACCCTTTCAAGGGCTGTTCGCAACCCGCGCCATCGCGGATCATATTCACGAGATGGTTAGAATAGTCGTCCATCAACGAACTCTTTGTGGTGTTCGAAAGCTCCAGAGGGTGGATCTCTCCGGCGTCGGTTGCCAGGGTGAGGATCTCCCGGATTTCCTGCTTACCCAGCCCGCCCGTGCGGATAAAAAACTTCATCCCGTTTCGGTTAAACGGCAGATGGCTAGCGGTCAGCATGATCGAGCCGTCGTAGCCGTGGTTTTCAAACACCGTCGACATAAACATCGCCGGAGTTGAGGCCAACCCGCAGTCAAACACACTGCACCCGCCTTTTTCCAATCCTTGAAAAACCGCCGTTTTGAGCGCATTAGACGAAAGACGCGAGTCGTGCCCAACGGCTACTTTCCGTCCGGGTCCACCCAGCTCTTTTTCCAACCATTGGGAAAAGGCATAGCCGATGGTGCGTGCGATATCTTCCGTCAGCGTGACGGGTTCACCCTCGACCCCTTCGAGGGCTACCCCCCGCAGATCGCTTCCGTTCTGCAGTCGAAAATAGTGATTCATTCCCTACCCCATCATGGTTTTAGCTGTCTCATAAACATTCTCGGCGTTGATGCCAAATTTTTCGGCCAACAGACCGCCGGGTGCCGAGGCCCCGAAGTGATCGAGCCCAATAATTCTTCCATCGAGTCCAACATATTTTTCCCAACCCGTCGGCCACCCCGCTTCAACGGCCAGGCGTTTTCTGCACTCTGGCGGGAAGATGGATGCTTTGTATTCCGCACTCTGTTGTTCGAAGATTTCCCAGGATGGGAAACTCACAACGCGCACTTTTTTTCCTTCGGCGGCCAGTTTTTTACCGGCTTCGATGGAGAGCCATACTTCGGATCCACTGGCAACCATCAGAATATCGTGATCGCTCTGTGCATTTTCCCAAATTGTGTAGGCACCCCTCTTGAGGTTTTCCGCACCGGCCAGTTCTTCACGATCAAAAATCGGCAAGTTCTGGCGGGTCAGCAACAAGGCGGTTGGACCCGTTTTATTTTCCAGCGCGGCAATCCATGCATATTTGGTTTCGGTGGCATCCGACGGCCGGATGACGGTGACGTTCGGCGTGATGCGCAGGCTCATCAGCGTTTCAATGGGTTGATGAGTCGGGCCGTCTTCGCCCACGTAAAAGCTGTCGTGCGTGTAGACATATAGCACCGGAAGATTCATCAACGCGGCCACTCGAGTGGTTGGGCGAACGTAATCGGCAAACACAAGGAAGGTTGCACCAAACACACGGAAGCCGCCATGCAGCTGCACTCCATTCATTATGGCACCCATGCCGATTTCGCGCACACCGTAGTGCAGGTTGCGACCTTCGAATGCATTGGCACCGACATCGCCAAGTCCTTTGAGGTCGGTGTTATTCGACGGCGCAAGGTCAGCGGAGCCGCCCACGAGATAGGGAATGGCTTTGGCGAGATCCTGTAATATTTTTCCGGAGGCTGAGCGAGTGGCCATGGAGCCACCTGCTTCAAAGTCCTCAATCTGATCCGCAAGGTCTGCCGGAACCTCTCCTCGGATGCACCTCTCCCATTCAGCTGCTTTTCCCGGGTTGGCGGCGGCGTATTCTGCAAACTGCTCGTTCCACAGGCTCTCGCGCTTGGCATTTTCAGCGGCGATTTCTTTGAAGGCGGCATAGACCTCTTCCGGGACATGAAATTTTTCTGGGGAAATACCCAGTGCGTTCTTGGTCAGCGCGACTTCGTCCTCGCCGAGCGGGGCCCCGTGGCAGTCGTGTGAACCCGCCTTGTTCGGGGAGCCGAACCCGATGGTGGTGTTGCAGATGATGACCGAAGGCTTGGCGGTTTCTTTCTGCGCAGTCCGTGTGGCCGAAGCAATGTCGTCAAAATCATGCCCGTTGACGCGCTGCACATGCCACCCATAGGCTTCCATGCGCTTTTCAACATCATCGGTGTAGGTGATGTGTGTATCCCCTTCGATACTGATAAAGTTTTCATCATAGAAAACGATCAAATCACCCAGCCCGTGGTTACCGGCCAGCGAGAAGACCTCGTGGGAGATGCCTTCCATGAACTCGCCTTCAGAGGCGATAACATAGGTGAAGTGATCAACAATTTTTTGGCTCTTCGTGTTAAACCGTGCGGCCAGCATTTTTTCAGCCAGCGCCATGCCGACGGCATTGCCGCACCCCTGTCCGAGCGGGCCGGTCGTCGCTTCGACGCCCGGAGTGTGTCCATATTCCGGGTGTCCGGCCGTTTGACTTTCCCACTGCCGGAAGTTTTTCAGCTCCTCCATCGGCAGGTCATAGCCCGCGAGATGGAGCAGGCTGTAGATCAGCATGGAACCGTGCCCGGCAGAGAGGATAAAGCGATCGCGGTCGGCCCAGTCGGGGTTGTTCGGATTATGCTTAAGGAACTGTGTCCAGAGAACTGTGGCCACATCGGCCATACCGAGCGGCAGGCCGGGGTGCCCCGAGTTGGCTGCCTGCACGCCGTCCATTGAAAGTCCCCGAATTGTGTTGGCTACGAGTTTAAGATTCATAAATTTCATTCCTTTTCCATGATTAACAAGTCGATAATGCGGTGGCTGATATTTATCCGACCGCAAAGCGTTTTCGCCTTGATGAAAATATTGAGATAGATTCCTGTTTCACGCAATCCCTTAAAGGGAAACACTTGGTCAAAATGTAGAATATCACGTTCCGAGACGCCGGAAATGCATCGTGTGTCATGACGACCGCGACTCTCTGTGGTTCATGCCCATGAAACTCGCCCCCCTCAATTTGACTGTTTGAATTGCAGAGGAATCATACGACTGGTAGCTTTTCTCTATGAACACACAGACACATGAACGTATACGCCAGCTCCGCCACTTGATGGAGGCATTGAACCTCGACGCATTTATTGTTCCAACGGACGATCCGCACCGAACGGAAAATGTACATGCGCACTGGAAATGCCGAGAGTGGATCAGCGGCTTTACAGGATCTACCGGAACCCTCGTGGTTCTTCGCGAATCGGCGGGGCTTTGGACAGACGGGCGCTATTTCATTCAGGCGGAACAGGAGCTGGAAAATAGCGGGGTCGACCTCTTCAAGATGCGGATGCCAGATGTCCCCGAACTGATCGACTGGATCTGTGAACAGGTTCCCGAAAACGGGGCCGTAGGGGTGGATGGACAGCAGGCCACCGCCAAGCAGGCGAAGGACTGGACAGCTAAACTAAAAAAGAAAAACATCCGGCTCGTCACCCATCTCGATCTGATTTCCAAACTCTGGATCGACCGCCCCGAACTGCCCGCGGCTCCGGTTTATCTCCACACCCTCGAATACGCCGGAAAGTCCGCATCCGACAAGTTGACGACCCTTCGCAATGCGATGCAGGAAAAAGAAACAGACACCTATCTGCTGACATCCCTCTACGACATCGCATGGCTTTTCAACCTTCGCGGCGGAGATATCCCCTACTGCCCCGTTGTCATGGCCTATGCGCTCATCACACCCGACGAGGCCCGCCTCTTCATCGACGAGGCCAAGATCACGGAGGATGTGCGTGAAGCGTTGAACGAAGGGGACATCACCACATCCCCTTATGACCATATTTTCCAAGCCCTGGAAACGCTTCCGGCGGCTCGCACCCTCTATCTGGATGAAACCCGCGTAAACACCCGCCTGCGGCAATCCATTCCATCCGCCTGCAACGTGATCAGCGGCAAGGAGTTGACCGACCTTCCCAAAGCCCGGAAAAATGAAATCCAGCTGGACAACTGGCGAAAAATCCAGCGCGTTGACGGCTTGGCCATGGTGCGCTTCTGGATGTGGCTTGAAAAAAACCTCCCGCAGGGCGGCATCACGGAATGCTCCGCTTCTGAGCGGCTAGAGCAATTCCGCCGGAGCCACCCGGACTGCACAGACCTAAGCTTTCCCTCCATCTCCGCCTACGGCTCCAACGCCGCCATGATGCACTATTTTCCCCGGCCTGAATGCTGTAGCACACTGGAGCCGTCCGGCCTCTACCTCATCGATTCCGGCGGACAATATGCAGGAGGTACCACCGACATCACACGGACCCTTGCCTTGGGTGCCCTGACGGATGAGGAGCGTACCGACTACACTCTCACCCTCCAGGGCGTCATCAATCTTTCCGCCGCCCGCTTTCTAAAAGGAACCGCCGGCAATCACCTCGACATTCTGGCACGCCAACCCCTGTGGGAGCAGGGCCTCGACTACAAATGCGGAACCGGCCATGGTGTGGGCCAGTTTCTCAACGTCCACGAAGGCCCGCAAAGCTTTAGTTCGCATCCGCACAGCGACACCCCGTTGGAACCGGGCATGGTGCTCACGATTGAGCCGGGAGTCTACAAGGAGGGCCGGCACGGCATCCGTATTGAAAACATGGTGAGTGTCGAGCCCGACTGCGAAACCGAATCGGGCACATTTCTTCGCTTCAAGGAACTCACCCTATTCCCGATCGACACCGCCCCGCTCAAAATCAACCAACTGCTCAAAAAAGAGATCGACTGGCTAAACGCCTACCACCAAAGAGTATTCGAAAGCCTCTCCCCGCTTCTCGACCCCGAAGAAGTCGACTGGCTGAAAAACAAAACCCGCCCGATCTGTCCAGAGTGATGCAAAATGATTCCATTGGGGATCGAGATTGTACTCAATGCCCTCTTTGCCTTTGGGTCGCCAGTAGCGATGGACTTTTTCGACGGAAGGTCTGAACCGGGGACATAGGTAAATGACAACAAAACGCAAGTCAGTTATTTATGAATCTGTACACTGACACGAATGGCACCTTTTCGGATGGAATGAGGCACGAATGAAATCCAGGTGAAAGACCGGGGGGCCGAAAGCGACACGCAGTGAGGCTGGAGCTTGCGACAGCAATGACGCGAATCGGAATGGCAACCGATAGATAATTTGCGAAGCAAATAACGACCATTGGAAGTGGTTCACGGGCGCTTGGTTGGGCGATTTGGAGCCTGTTGGGGCGAGTCGAATGCTGTTCAAAAAAAGGGGGGAATCACTTGACTCTCAATCCTCAGGCTGACCCCTTCCCACTTGATTCTCAATCCTCAGGCTGGTACCTTTCCTCGCAGCGAATATCAGGGAGTTGAGTGGGGTCCAACCCCACTCCACGAAACTCCCTGATTTCGGGGCGGGGGCA
>JAUXCB010000043.1 GCA_030619095.1 Verrucomicrobiota bacterium
CTGTTTGCGCGGCGTTTTGGCCAGCGTGAAACCTGCATCGATTTTCATTCCCTTGGTCACCATCACATGGGCGCCCGCCGGAATGGAGTAGTAGGCCAGGGCTTTGCCGGCCGGATCGGTCACGACGATCTGCGGATGCAGGTCCTCTTTGTGCTCAAGCACAATAAGCCCTTCCACCCCGGTGGCTTCGTCCTGACCTTTCTGGACGGTGACCCCTTCAATAAAGTCGTGGAAGTTGATGGTTCCGGTCTGTTCGGACAAAATCGGCACACTGTAGGGGTCCCATGTGACGAAGGTCTGTCCACGTTTGACGGTTCCTCCGTCCTCCACGGAAACGACTGCGCCGATGACGGGTGAGTAGCGTTCGAGTTCGCGTCCCTCTTTATCGTAGGCCACGAGGTTTGCGCCCTTGTTGAGAACGATGTTTCCACCTTCCGCCTGAACGGTACGAAGATTTTCGTCGTAGCGAATGGTGCAGGTTTCTTTGGCGGTCAGTTTCGGCTGTTTAAAGACCGAACTGGCCGTTCCCCCGATATGGAAGGTACGCATGGTCAGCTGGGTTCCCGGTTCACCGATGGACTGCGCGGCAATGATACCGACCGGTTCACCCAGACGGGCTTCCACGCCGGAGGCCAGGTTGCGGCCGTAGCACTTGGCGCAAACCCCCCGGCTCGACTCGCAGGTCAGGACGCTTCGAATCCGAATGGTTTCGATATCGACCTTTTCGATTTTCTTGGCGGTGTATTCGTCGATAATTTCGTTGGCGGCAACAATCACTTCTTTCGCGTTGTGCGGATCGCAAATGTCATCGCAGGCGGTACGCCCGATGATGCGCTGGGAGAGGGAGACGAGCTCGTCGTCCCCATCGGTGATGGCGCTGACTTCGATGCCGTTGAGCGTTCCGCAATCCTCCTCCATGATGATGATGTCGTGGGCGACATCGACCAGTTTGCGGGTGAGGTATCCGGAGTCCGCGGTTTTGAGCGCGGTGTCGGCCAGACCCTTGCGGGCCCCATGGGTCGAGATGAAATATTCAAGAACGGACAGTCCCTCGCGGAAGTTCGCGAGAATCGGTCGCTCAATGATTTCACCGGAAGGCTTGGCCATCAGACCGCGCATACCGGCCAGCTGACGGATCTGCTGACGGCTGCCTCGGGCACCGGAATCCACCATGATAAACACGGGGTTGAGGTCGCTTTTGGACTGGGCATTCACGGGGTCGTCGTTGGTTTCCAACGAACTGAAAAGCTTGCTGGTCAGTTTCTCGTTGGCGTCGGTCCACTGGTCAATGACCATGTTGTAGCGCTCGCCATCGGTAATGAGACCTTTTTTATATTTGTCTTCGATCGCGCGAATCTCTTTGCGGGCTGCGGCGATCAGGTCGGCTTTTTCCGGCGGGATGATCATGTCGGACAGACCAATCGAAATTCCGGCGGCCGTTGCCTGGGCGAACCCGAGGCTTTTCAGGCGGTCGAGCACGAGAACCGTTTCGTTGTGTCCCGCTTTTTCGTAGCAGTGTTCAATCAGTTTGCCGAGCACCTTTTTGTTGACGCGGTCGTTCACAAACCCGAGACCTTCCGGCCAAACTTCATTAAAAAAGACACGTCCGACCGTCGTTTCGATGACAGACTGTTCCTGAATGCCGAACTTTGTTTCGGTCTGGTAGTCCGGGTTGCGGTAGCGAATGCGGGTGTGCAGGGTCAGAGCCCCTTCATCAAATGCGGTATGAACTTCGTTGATATCCGCCAGCAAGGGCAAGCGCTCCTGGTCTTTCCTGGAACCGCTCTTGCGAGAGCTCAGAATGTACTCCTGCGAGAAGCTCGTTAGATAGTAGAGACCCAACGCAATATCCTGCGTCGGCGTGGTGACCGGTTTCCCGCTTGAGGGCGAGAAGACGTTGTTCGGGGCCAGCATCAGGGTTTTGGATTCGATCTGTGCCTCAACAGAGAGCGGAATGTGAACGGCCATCTGGTCGCCATCGAAGTCGGCATTGTAGGCGGTACAGACGAGCGGGTGAACCTGAATGGCCTCCCCTTCGATCAGGATCGGTTCAAACGACTGAATGGAGAGACGGTGAAGCGTCGGCGCACGGTTGAGCATGACGGTATGACCTTTGGTCACTTCGTCGAGAATGTCCCAAACGACCTATTCTTCGCGCTCAATCATCTTTTTGGCGCTACGCACGGTATGGACAATACCGCGCTCTTTCAGCTTGCGGATGATGAAGGGTTCGAAGAGCACGAGAGCCATCTTTTTGGGTAGCCCGCACTGGTTGAGTTTCAGGTTCGGACCCACCACAATGACGGAACGGCCGGAATAATCTACACGTTTTCCGAGCAGGTTCTGACGGAAACGCCCCTGCTTCCCTTTGAGCATATCGCTGAGGGATTTGAGCGGACGATTCCCGGGGCCACTGACCGCGCGGCCATGACGACCGTTATCGAACAGGGCGTCGACCGACTGCTGGAGCATCCGTTTTTCATTGCGAATGATCACTTCCGGCGTTTTAAGTACCAACAGCGTTTTCAGGCGGTTGTTGCGGTTGATTACGCGGCGGTAGAGATCGTTGAGGTCGGAGGTGGCAAAGCGGCCGCCTTCGAGCGGAACCAGCGGGCGCAGATCCGGCGGAATGACCGGCAGAACTTCGAAGGTCATCCATTCGGGGCGTGAATTGCTTTTGATCAGCCCTTCAATCACCTTCATCTGCTGAACAAGCTTTTTACGCGTCATCTTACTGCGCGTATTGGCCAGTGCATCCTCGAGTTCACCCACCCGTTCCGGCAGGTTGATTTTCTTAAGCAGAGCCCGAACCCCATCGGCACCGATCCGGGCATCAAAACTACCCAGGCCATAGTTGTCAAGCGCTTCGCGGTATTCCAGCTCCGTCAGGAGCTGTTTGACCTTCAGCGGCGTATCCCCGGAGTCCACAACCACGTAGTTGTCGAAATAGATGACGTGTTCGAGATCGCGCATCGTCATATCCAGAAGCAGGCTCATCCGGCTCGGCGTGGCCTTAAAGAACCAGATGTGAGAAACCGGAATCGCCAGTTCAATGTGCGCCATGCGCTCACGGCGAACACGCGACAGGGTGACTTCCACACCACAGCGGTCACAGATGACCCCTTTGTGCTTGATCCGCTTATATTTTCCACAACTGCATTCCCAGTCCTTGGACGGGCCGAAAATACGCTCACAGAACAGTCCGCCTTTTTCAGGCTTGAAGGTTCGATAGTTGATGGTTTCAGGGTTTTTCACCTCCCCGAAACTCCATGAACGAATGTCTTCCGGAGCGGCTAGCTTGATGCTTGCGACATCCGTGACTCTGTCGGCATTTGTACCGAGTATATCTGCTGCACTACGAGTATCCACAATGATTCTCCTGTCAAAGATTAAAGATGTCCAGAGAGCGAAACGTTCTCTTCATTCGGCGGCTTGACCTCAAAGTTCAACCCCAGTCCCTGCAGTTCCTTGATCAGAACATTGAACGATTCGGGGCGACCGGCATCGAGCACGTTTTCACCCTTCACAATGGACTCATAGATCCGGGTACGACCCGCGAGGTCGTCACTCTTAACCGTCAGGATTTCCTGAAGCGCATAGGCGGCACCGTAGGCCTCGAGAGCCCAAACCTCCATCTCCCCGAAGCGCTGCCCGCCATACTGGGCTTTTCCGCCCAGCGGCTGCTGGGTAACCAGCGAATAGGGGCCGACGGCGCGGGCGTGGATTTTTTCGGTCACCAAATGATGCAGTTTCAGCATGTAAATGGTTCCGACCACAACGCGCTGTTCGAACCGATCACCGGTTCGACCATCGTAGAGTTCGGTCTTTCCGTCGCTGGACAAGCCGGCATCTTCCATCATCCGACGGATTTCCTCTTCAGAAATCCCGTCGAAAATGGGTGTGGCGGCATGGATGCCAAGGTGTTTACAAGCCCATCCGAGATGGGTTTCAAGCACCTGCCCCACATTCATTCGAGAGGGAACCCCAAGCGGGTTCAACACAATTTCCACCGGCGTTCCGTCCGGAAGGAACGGCATATCTTCTTCGGGAAGAATACGGGAGATCACCCCTTTGTTCCCGTGGCGACCGGCCATTTTATCACCCACAGAGAGTTTCTTCTTGCAGGCCACATAGACTTTGACCTGCTTGACGATTCCCTCGTCGAGCTCCTCGCCGCTACCGGCGCGATCCAACGAACGCTGCTTATCGGCTTCGGCTTCGGCGAACCGGTTGCGGAAGTTGTCGATGATGCCCATGATTTTGATTCGAATCGGACTGGGATCAATTTCAATGTGCTCGTAACTCGCGGCCAACTTACGCAGGAGAGTTTTGGTGATCTTTCGGTTGGCGGGAATGATGATGTCGTTGGATTTTATGTTGACGACATCCAGCGGGATTTTTTCTCCGAGCAGGATGTTGCTGAGCGCTTCGGTCAGGTCCTCGGTGAGCTCATGAACCGAGCTCTTATAGTGCTCATTGATCTCCTTCTTGCGCTTAGCCATATCCGGCTCGACCTTGGCTTTCGCCGAAGCGGTCTCTTTCGCATATTTGTTTTTGGAGGAGACTTTGACATCCATCACAATTCCGCGGCTTCCGGAAGGAGCACGCAGGGAGGTGTCGCGCACATCCGCCGCCTTCTCGCCGAAGATGGCGCGCAACAGGCGCTCTTCTGGAGCCAGTTCCGTTTCGACCTTCGGCGTGATCTTCCCGACGAGAATATCGCCCGGCCTCACTTCGGCACCGATTTCGATAACCCCTTCGTGGCTGAGGTTTTTCAGAGCCTCTTCACCGACATTGGGAATATCGCGGGTGATTTCCTCCGGGCCCAACTTGGTGTCGCGGGCACCGCATTCAAACACTTCCACGTGGATGGAGGTGTAGACATCCTCTTTGACCAGTTTTTCACTGATTAGAATGGCATCCTCAAAGTTGTATCCGCACCACGGCATGAAGGCGACGGTGACGTTGCGACCGAGAGCTAATTCGCCCTGATCGGTCGCGGGACCGTCGGCCAGCACATCGCCCTGCTTGACCTTCTGGCCCTTTTTGACGATCGGGCGCTGATTGAAGCAGGTTCCTGCATTGGAACGCATAAATTTTCGAAGAGAGTATTCCTGATAATCCTCTTTGGGCGTTTTCTTTTTGACAGGAATCTCCCCGTCTTTGGAAACGACGATCTTATCGGCGGAAACATAGGCAACTTTCCCTGCCTCTTCGGCGACCACCAGAACGCGGGAGTCGCGGGCGATGCGCTCTTCGATGCCTGTGGCAACGAACGGTCGCTCGGAAACCATCAGCGGAACGGCTTGGCGCTGCATGTTTGAACCCATGAGAGCCCGGTTGGCATCGTCGTGCTCGAGGAAGGGGATGAGCCCGGCGGCGATACTCACCACCTGTTTCGGCGAGACATCCATATATTCCACTTCGGAGGGTTCGACCTCGATAAAGTCGGCACGGGCGCGAGCCATCACACGGTCGTTTGCAAAGGTACCGTCTTCATTGAGCTGCGCGTTGGCTTGGGCGATTACGAACTTTTCTTCCTGATCCGCAGTCAGCGAGTCCACCTTGCTGGTCACCTTGCCCTTCACAACTTTGCGGTATGGAGTTACGATGAATCCATATTCATTGATGCGCGCAAAGGTACTGAGCGAGGAGATCAAACCGATGTTCGGGCCTTCCGGCGTTTCAATCGGACAGATCCGTCCGTAATGCGAACTGTGTACGTCTCGAACTTCGAACCCGGCGCGATCCCGGTTGAGTCCGCCCGGTCCGAGAGCCGAAAGACGGCGCTTATGCGTTAGTTCAGAGAGCGGATTGGTCTGATCCATGAACTGGCTGAGCTGCGAACGACCGAAGAAGTCTTTGATCACTGCCGAAAGAGCTTTTGGGTTGATCAGCTTCTGCGAGGTGAGACGATCGACGGTTGTGTCAAAAATGGTCATGCGCTCTTTGACGAGACGCTGGATACGGGCCAGACCCACACGGCACTGCCCTTCGAGCAGCTCCCCAACGGTCCGGATACGGCGGCTTCCCAGATGATCAATATCATCGAGAATCCCGTTGCCCATGCGAACATTGATGAGGTGGCGAATGGCTTCGACCACATCTTCTTTGTCCAGCGTGAGTGCATTGGACTTGGTGCCGAGTTTCTGCTGAACTTTATAGCGTCCGACGCGGCTGAGGCTGAAGCGGGCTTCGTCGAAGAAGAGGCGCTTGAGCATCTGGCGGGCGGAGGCGGTGGTCGGCGGATCACCGGGGCGCAGCTTCTGATAGAGATCTTTGAGCGCTTCGTCCACGTTGCGCGTGGTGTCTTTCTGAATACTTTTCAGGAAGAGTCCGTCGTCCCAGGAAACATTGACAACATCAACGTCCTTGTAGCCGGCAAGCTTCATGCGCTCAATCATATCGAGGGTCAGCGCGTCGTAACAGCGACCGATGACAGAATGTGAATCGCTGTCGATGATATCGTCTTTGAGAACAAAGCCGGAAAGTTCCTCTTCGTCGCTCACTTTTTTGTTCAGAGCGAACCGTTCAATGCTGTAATAGAGATTGAGGATTTCTTCGTCGGTTCCATAGCCGAGGGCCCGAAGGAAGGTCGAGGCAAGGAATTTTCTGCGGCGGCGTTTCCGGTCGAGATAGACATAGAGCAGTTCGGAGGTGTCGAACTGGGTTTCCACCCAGGATCCGTGGTCGGGGATGATACGGAATGAATAGAGAAGGGATCCGTTCGGATGCGTGGTACGCTCGAAGCAGATTCCCGGGGAACGGTGCAACTGACTGACGATGACGCGTTCCGCGCCGTTGACCACAAAACTTCCGCGATCGGTCATCAGCGGAATTTCGCCCATAAAAAGCGTGTCTTCGCGGATGTCCTCATTTTCTCGCAGGCGGAAGGTGACATAGAGCGGTGCCGAATAGGTCTCGCCCTCTTTGATCGTTTCAATGCAGGCGAGTTTGGGCTCCTTGATCTCGTAGCTTACGAAATCGAGCGCAATCTGACCGTCATAACTCTCTACGGGAAACGCTTCGCTAAGAACCGCCTGCAGGCCGATTTTTTTTCGGCGCGATGGAGCGACCCCCTGTTGGAGGAAATCCACATAGGAATTGGTCTGAAGCTCGATCATATCCGGAGCTTCGATTACATCGGTGAGTTTTCCAAAGTTTTTTCTATCCGCCATTCGATCCCCTTCAGGCTTATAACTGGGACGCATCAACCCGGATGTGTATGTTCACGATCCGGGTACACGAGTACTAAATATGCGACAGCACCGGCGGATAAAATCCGCCGGAGCCCATCACATCCATTCCGTCATTACTTGATTTCGACGGTGGCACCCACGCCTTCAAGCTTTTCCTTGATCGAATCAGCTTCTTCTTTGGAAACGCCTTCTTTAACCGCTTTCGGCGCACTGTCGACCAGCTCTTTGGCCTCTTTGAGACCCAGTGCTGTGATGGTGCGAAGCTCTTTGATGACCTGAATCTTCTGCGAACCGGGAACGGTCAGAACAACGTCAAACTCCGTCTGAGCTGCTTCGGCTTCTTCACCGCCTGCTGCGGCACCACCTGCGACCATCGCGACGGGAGCTGCGGCAGAAACACCCAGACGGGTTTCAAGCGCTTCAACCAATTTGGAACGCTCCAACACAGAGATGGTTTCGATCCAGTCAACGAACTCGGCCATTTTGCCTTCGAGCTGTACTTCTTCTTTTGCTTCTACAGCTTCTTTTACTTCTTCAGCTTCTTTTACTTCTTCAGCCATTTTTCTTCCTCCCTACAGATGAATTGAATTCAACTTAATTTATAAATGAAAGCGTCTTTACGCCGCCTGTTCCTTCTGATCGCGTACGGCGTTGAGCACATACAACAAACTGCAAACTTTCTGATCCATCACGCCGACCAACTGAGTCATCGGGGCCGCCAATGTTCCAACCAGTTTCGCCTGAAGTTCTTTTTTGCCCGGCAGTTTTGCCAGAGCCACTACATCCTCCGCCGAAAGAACCGCTCCTTCGAGCAGGCCGCCCTTCACAGCGGGCTTCTCCGTTTCGGCAGAAAACTTTCTCAAAATCTTGGCCACTTCGACCACATCGCCCGACCCGCAGATCATGGCGGTCGGCCCGGTCAGGGTGTCGAGCCCGTCGCAGATACGCGTCAGCATGCGGTTTTTCACCACCTTCATCTCTGCATCCGCCCCACTGAGCTCTTTTTTGAACTCCAGTGTTTCGAGCATGCTCATTCCGGTGCAGTCGGCCAGCAACATGTAGAGCGCACCGGAGACACTCTCCTGCACCTCGTTATACATGGCCTGCTTTTCAAGTCGGATCTTTTTTTCTTCTGTGCTCATGAGTGTCTGTCCTCTTACTTAGTCATCGGCCGTTTCTTTGGCATCGACGTGCAAGCCCGGCCCCATCGTGGTCGCGATTGTGCAGCGTTTGATATAAATTCCTTTGATGGAAGACGGTCTAGCCGATTCAACCGCACCGTAGATGGCACGGAAGTTTTCAGCCAGTGCTTCAACCGTGAACGAGCGTTTTCCGAACGGAACCAGAATGTTGGCGTTACGATCCATCCGGAATTCCACTCGTCCAGCCTTGAGTTGGGTCACAGCGGCGGCGGTATCGTCGGTCACGGTACCGGTTTTTGGGTTGGGCATCAGGCCGCGCGGCCCGAGGATGCGGGCCACCTTGCGGACTTCTTTCATTGCATCCGGTGTGGCAACCACCACATCAAAGTCCATCCATCCGCCTTTGACCTTTTCGAGAAGATCCTCGAAACCAACCTCAACAGCTCCTGCACCGCGGGCGGCCTCGGCGGCATCGCCAGTGGCGAACACGATGACGCGAACGTCTTTACCGGTTCCGTTGGGCAGTGCCACGGTCGAACGGACCGCCTGATCCGATTTGGTCGGGTCCAGACCCATGCGCAAGGCAATTTCGAACGTTTCATCAAATGTTGCAGTGGGGTTTTCTTTCAGGAAAGAAATCGCCTCTTCGACGGAGTAGCGGTTCTCTGCC
>JAUXCB010000018.1 GCA_030619095.1 Verrucomicrobiota bacterium
CTTGAAGCCGCTCTTGCCGGGGCAGGAGAATTGATTTAGCCGCAAAAGAGCGCAAAGAACACAAAAATAACAGGACACCATCAAGAAAAGGGATCCAATGAAAAACAAAGCTATCTGAAGATTACTAACACTCACTTCCTTAGTTTTCCTAACGAGTTGTCGTTCCCCACAAATCATCGCCATATCAGGAAATACATATTTGATCTCGGCCTACTCAGCTTTTAATGGAACTTCGAAAAAGACCCTCATCATCAGAGAGGCAAATAAATTTGCCGCAGATAAAGGAAAAATCGCTGTTGCGGTCTCCCTAAAAGAATCACATCCTTCCGTCGGTCTTGGAGGGCATTTTGAATATCAATTCAAAATTGTTGATCCAACCAGTCAAGAAGCAACGAACCCCATTCTCCCTATTGAATCGTACCAGTTCGATGCAACAACTAATAAAGGGAAACTCACAGTCGACCTGCAAGGTCGAGGTGTTGAGATGAGACATTGGATTGTAAAAAATATTGGAAAAATTTGCTCTGATCAAAATATCACACTTATTGCTGGGGAAAAACCTCCCCAAAACGGACGGTACAGAATACTCAACGAATCTCTCACGAACGGCTTGCTGACAATTGAATTTGAAGCCGTGTACTAATAAACCACAAGGTGCGGGTCAAATTTTGGCAAAATCATTGTGGGCAAAATCATTTTTCCAATGCTTGGAATTTTTTCGATCATTTTTCCAACCCTTGGAACAATTTCCTCCAACCATTGGAACTCTGGGATACGGCGGATGGACAAAATGCCTGCCCCTACTCTTTCAACAACCGGTCGAGCATGCCGCCGGGGGTGATGCAGGGTGTCCAGAGACGGTCGGAATTTTGAATGACGAAGCGGTTGCGCCGTTCGGCGGCGGCCAAGTCACCCGAACGATCTTTCATCTCCAGAATCAGCAAGCGGTTTTCTTCGAGGGCGGGCAGGAATTGCTCCGCAACGTTATCGAGGCCCCAGGCCGGACAGTGAATGATGTTGGCGCGGCGTTTGAGCAGCTCTTCGAGGATCCGCTTTTCGGGCGGGGAATGGAATCCACCAAAATACACATCGGCTTCAGGAATCTCATCTATATCCGGCACGCCTTTTCGTGAACAAAGAATTCCGGTTTTCTGCGCGTTCCACAGCGCGGGATTTCCCATTCCGCGCAACCCGTTTCCAAACACCTGCACACAACGCCACGGGTTCATGCGGATATAATTTGCGATCTTTTTTTCGGCGTCGGGTGCGCGGACGATCATTTCGTAATAATTACGATGCCAAATTTTTCCCGAAAACGGTGGCCACTCGCCGGATTTCACGTGCTGGATATATTGATGCACCACACGGGATTTGAATGCGCCAATCACATCGCCAAGGGATGTGCCGCCCGGAGCAATGCGGATCAATGCATGGAAATGATCGGGCATGATCGCATATGGGAGGTACGGGCGGACCTTGTGTCCGCCCTTTTCAAATGGGGCAGATGCGGGGGCTGGCATGGGGGCATCCACAGAAAGGGCATCCACAAGGGGTGCCCCTACGGCGGCGGCGACAGCCGCCTCCCATTCCTGCGCGACCATCTCCCGCACCTCTTTCGGCGCGAAAACCTTCCCCGCATCTCGGTGCGCGCACAGGGTGACGAAATACAGACCGCCGCCAGCATAATCATGCCCTTTTAGCCGAATGGATCGCCGGTGATGTTTTTCCGGATCGAATGTCATCCAATTCAGACGTACTGGCGGAAGTATTCGATGGTGGGCTTGAGGCCTTCGGCGAGATCCACTTTCGGCTCCCACCCCAGCTTTTCTTTGGCCTGCGTGATGTCGGGCTGACGCTGTTTGGGATCATCCTCAGGAAGTTCTTTAAAGATGAGTTCAGATTTGGATTCGGTCAGTTCAATGACCGTTTCAGCCAGCTCGAGCATGGTGAATTCACCGGGGTTTCCCAAGTTGATCGGGCCGGCAACGTCGTCGGGCGAATCCATGAGCTTGAGGAAGCCAGCGATGAGGTCGCTGACGTAGCAGAAGGAGCGGGTTTGTTTGCCTGTACCATAAATCGTAATGGGCTCGCCACGCAGGGCCTGCATGATGAAGTTGCTGACGACACGTCCATCGTTGGGGTGCATATGTGGACCGTAGGTGTTGAAAATGCGGGCGACTTTGATCGGCAGATTGTGCTGTCGGCGATAGTCGAAAAAGAGGGTCTCGGCGCAGCGTTTTCCTTCGTCGTAGCAGGAGCGCGAACCAATCGGATTGACGCGGCCCCAGTAGCTTTCCGTCTGAGGGTGAACATCGGGGTCGCCGTAGACTTCGCTGGTGGAGGCCTGCATAATTTTTGCGCCGACGCGCTTGGCGAGGCCGAGCATATTGATGGCACCGATGACGCTGGTCTTGGTGGTCTGCACGGGATCGTGCTGGTAGTGCATGGGCGAAGCCGGACAGGCGAGGTTGTAGAGTTCATCGACTTCGACAAACAGCGGGAAGGTGACATCATGGCGCAGAACTTCGAAGCGGGGATTATCGAGCAGATGAGCGACGTTTCCGCGCCGGCCGGTAAAAAAGTTATCGACGCAGACGACATCGCACTCCCGCTTGAGCAGTGCTTCGCAAAGATGGGAGCCGAGAAAGCCTGCGCCTCCGGTAACCAATACGCGTTTATTGAAGTGGTATTTCTTCATCATTTGTTTATCCTCGTATTTTGAAAGTTCAAGACCCTACTGTTTATCGCCTATGAGCACCACCCCAAAACTGATTCTTGCCAGCGGCTCGCCGCGCCGCGCCGAACTGTTTCGGCAGGCCGGGCTGAATTTTAAAATCATTGTTCCGAATGTTGATGAAGCCCCCCTGCCCGGCGAAGCGCCGGATCAATTTGTCTGCCGTACCGCCCGCGAGAAAGCGGAGAGTCTCCCGGCAGGCGATGTGGTGATTCTCGCCGCCGACACCGCAGTGGTCGACGGCAACCGGATTCTGGGTAAACCGGCGGATGCCGAAGAGGCCGCCAAAATGCTCCGCTCGCTCTCCGGCCGCACCCACGAGGTGATGACCGGGGTCTGCCTGCGGTTTCCCGACCGAACGGAGTGCTTCCACACCGAAACGCGGGTGACATTCCGCACGCTTTCCGAAACGGAAATCGACGACTATGTCGCCACAGGGGAACCGATGGATAAGGCAGGGGCTTACGCCATTCAAGGCGGTGCCGCCAAAATGGTGCGGCGGATCGAAGGGTCCTATTCGAATGTGGTCGGCCTTCCGCTGTGCGAAGTGATTGAGCGACTGGAAGAGTGCTAATGGATGCAGGCCTTTATATTGTCGGAACACCGATCGGAAATCTGGGCGACATGACCGCACGCGGGGTCGAGACGCTCAAAAAAGCAAGCCTGATTATTGCGGAAGACACGCGCCAAACCCGCAAACTGCTGACCCATTTTGAAATCAAGACCCATTGCATCAGTTGTCACAAGTTCAACGAAGCACAGCGTTGCGATGAAATCACCGGGCGCATTCAGGCCGGGGAGATTATCGCAATGGTCACGGATTCGGGCATGCCGTGCATCTCGGATCCCGGTGCGCGCATGGTCTCTGCCTGCCGCGAGGCCGGCGTGATGGTTACCTCCGCGCCGGGCCCGACCGCCGCCACCACCGCGTTGGCACTGAGCGGCTTCGGGGGGCACGGCTTTCTGTTTGCGGGCTTTCCGCCGCGAAAAAGCGGTGCGCGACGGCGGATCCTTGAGCGGTGCGCCGAGGTTCCCGTCCCCGTGATCCTCTACGAGTCGCCCTACCGGCTTTTGAAACTTCTCGACGAGATTGAGGCCGTCCTCGGCGCAACGCGCAAATTATTTGTGGCGCGCGAACTGACAAAAAAATTTGAAGAACTCCTCTCCGGAACCGCAGACGAAGTCCGCCAGCGGTTTGAGGGAAGGAATGTGAAGGGAGAGTGCGTTCTTATTATTGCCCCTCAGAAATGATGTTTTCATTGATTAGCATTTACACCGCCTGACACCGAAGATTAGACTCTCACCTGCCTCGTAAAGAATCGTAACCCCCGTGAATTTTTCTATGCCCGGAACGGAACAAACCAACGACGACCTGCAGGCCGCAATTTGTGGTCACACCATCCTGATCCGGGTCAGCGGACGCGGATCATTTAAAGTGGCCGCTCCACTCAAACAATTCATTACCAAGATGGCTTCCGAACAGCCGGTTTTAACAGTGGCCATCGACCTCAATGAATGCATCGGTATGGACAGCACCTTTATGGGTGTACTCGCCGGTCTTTCCGGGCGCCTGAGAAAAACCAATCAGACGCTTGAAGTGATCAACCTATCATCAAAAAACGCCGACCTGCTGAAAACCCTCGGGGTGGATCAGGTACTTTCTTTCTATGAAAATTCCCATGGCCACCGACTGGCGGGAGCGTCGGCGGAGTCGGTTCCAAC
Source organism: Verrucomicrobiota bacterium (assembly GCA_030619095.1). Taxonomy (GTDB): domain Bacteria; phylum Verrucomicrobiota; class Kiritimatiellia; order Kiritimatiellales; family Tichowtungiaceae; genus Tichowtungia. The sequence continues at coordinate 4,457 of JAUXCB010000018.1, forward strand.
CGACCAGGCCTCCCAGAAAGAAATGGCAGAAACCGCCCTGTTGGCTCATGAAAAACTGGTGGAAGTCTGCACGGGAAACCAGCCGCGCTTTAAGCAGGTCATCGAACTGCTCAAAGAGGATGTTGATCGATTGAGCTGACCCTCTCTATGGCTGAACAACTACTACAGTGGACGGGTGTGCTGATGGCCTTCTTTTTGGAGGCGACTCTGGTTCTGTTCCTCTTTCTATCCGTTAGACAGCGTCGGCGCCTCCAGAGAACAAACCGTCTGCTGAGGAATGAACGCGAAGTGATCTTTGAGTTCATCCATCATATCGGCGAGCTCTTTGCGGATACCGACGAGATCGATATGGATTCGCTCCTCAAGCGCATTCTCTTCTTCGCCACCAAAACCGGCAAAGCCGCCTCGGGGACGATCTACCTCTTCAGCCCGAACCGTTCAAAGCTCTTTGCACGTGCCGTTTCGGGGATTTTCCCGCCGCTCTACGATCCGGAAGAGGTGCAGACCCAGAAACTGCTGGCCCGCTCGCAACATCTGGAAGCCCTGGTCAAAGCCCGAACCGTCCAGATTGGCGAAGGACTTGTGGGATCCGCCGCCGCCATCGGCAACGGAATCATCATTGAAGATGCCGAGATGGATGCCCGCATCCCCACCTACACGGATGCCTTCCTGAAAATCCACTCGCTGGTGGTCGTTCCCATGCGCTTCGGGAACGAAGTGCTCGGCGTTCTGGTGCTGGTCAATCGCACCGATGAAACCGCCTTTACACCCGCGGATCTAAGCCTCCTGCAGGCCATGGCCGACCAGGCGTCCGTCCCCATCCACTACGCCGGACTCCGCGCCGCACTCGAACAAAAAAAGCAACTCGACCGCGACATGCAGGCCGCCCAGCAAATCCAGAAATCACTTCTTCCGCAAACCTTGCCGCAAATCGAAAACGTCCAGCTCGCCGCCTGCAACCTGCCCGCCTTCGATATCGGCGGCGACTATTACGACTTTATCAAAATCGACGACAACCATCTCGGCATCGCGATTGCCGACGTGGCGGGCAAAGGCATCGGCGGAGCCATGATGATGTCTGTCTGTCAAGGCGTCCTGCGCACCCGCGCCGGGCAGGAAAAAAGCCCGGCTCGGATGCTTTCCGAGCTCAACCGCGTCCTCAGCACCAACCTGGCCGAAGATATGTTCATCACGATGCTCTATATGGTCCTCAACACCGAAACCCGCGAGCTCCAATTCGCCCGCGCCGGCCACGAGCGCCCTCTGCTCTGTCGAGAGGGCAACGGGATACGGGTTCCAAAACCGCTGGATGCCCCTGGCATCGCAATTGGCCTTGCCGATGCCGACATCTTCGATGCCGTCATTGCGGATCGCTCCATCCAGCTCGAACCCGGCGATGGCATCATCGCCTATACCGACGGCATTACCGAAGCCATGAACCGTGACGGCGAAGAGTGGGGGCTCGACAACCTGAGTGAACTCGTAAAATCCACCGCCCCGAAAAACCCCGCGCAGTTGATCCAGTCCGTTCAAAGCGCGATTGCACGCTATGTCGGAGCCCAGGAACAGTACGACGACATGACGCTGCTCGCCCTCAAGGTCAACTGAGCACTCTGGCACCATCCAGCCTCCATTTCTTAATGACCATCTACAGGATTGACTACCCCGCTCAAATGCGTATTTTCCCAAGGCTTGGAACCCACTGCGATGCGGCGCAAAATACCGCGCGATTTCAAAAATTTAAAAAAGGATTTTTACCATGAGTAAAAAGAAAAAAACGCCAGCGGAAGAACCCAAAAAAGAAGACTCTCTTGAGTCGCCGGAGGAGACGATCCAAGAAGAGGCGGAAGAACTCTTGGAGGAACCCGTTCAAGAGGAACCCCAGGAAGAAGAACCGATTCAGCTTCAACTGCTCCGCCTGAAAGCGGACTTCGACAACTTTCGTAAACGGCAGGTGCGCGAACGCGCCGCATGGATCACCCGAGCCAACGAGGAGCTCTTCCTCGAAATCCTGCCCGTGCTCGACCACTACGAACTGGGGCTGAAAAGCGCAAAAGAGCACCAAACCGAGGACTCGGTGATCGAAGGCTTCCGTTTGGTCTACAACCAGCTACTCGATCTGCTGAAAAAATCGAACGTCACTCTGATTGAGGCGGTCGGCAACCCCTTTGATCCACACCTCCACGAAGCACTCACTCACATGCCGGGCGACCAACCCTCAGAAACCGTCGTCACCGAAGTCCGGCGGGGCTACCTGCTCGGCGAAAAACTGCTGCGCGCCGCGCAGGTCGTTGTCTCCAGCGGACCCAAGGAGAATGGAATAGAGGAATAATGGAATATGGGAATAGTGGGGAAATTTTGTATTATTCCATTTTCCAACATTCCAGTATTCCAAAAGTGAATTTGAGCCACATAACTGACTGAGAAAAATTATGGCATCGCAAAAACAAGATTACTACGAACTGCTCGGCCTCTCTAAAGGAGCCTCGGCGGAGGAAATCAAAAAAGCCTACCGCAAAATGGCCGTCAAACATCATCCGGACAAAAACCCCGGCGACAAAGCCGCCGAGGAAAAATTTAAAGAGGTCTCCGAAGCCTACGAAGTACTGAGCGACACCACCAAACGTCAGCAATACGACCAGTTCGGCCACGCCGCGTTCGGCGCGGGTCGCGGGTCGGGCGGCGGCGGTTTTGGAGGCGGAGGCTTCGGCGGGATCGACCTCGAAGAGGCGTTGCGCACCTTTATGGGCGCGTCCGGAGGCGGCGGCAGTATTTTTGAAAACTTTTTCGGCGGCAGAGGCGGCCGAACCCGCAATCCCAACGCCCCGCAGCAGGGCGCCGACCTGCGCTTTGATCTCGATATCGATTTCGAGGAGGCTGTTTTGGGTTCTTCGCGTGAAATTCGAATCAACATCAACGAAACCTGCGCCCTCTGCAAAGGAACGGGGGCCGAGCCCGGCTCCGGCAAGCGCACCTGCAAAGATTGCGGCGGCGCAGGCCAAGTCATCAGCGGCGGCGGCTTCGTCCAGTTCCGACAGACCTGTCCGACCTGCCGCGGAGCGGGCGAAGTGATTAAAAAGCCCTGCTTGGCCTGTCACGGACAGGGCCTCGCACGCAACAAGCGCACCATTGATGTGAAAATTCCGGCGGGCGTTGAAACCGGCTCGCGTCTGCGGGTGGCTGGGCGCGGCGAAGGCGGGCGGCGCGGCGGACCGTCCGGCGACCTCTATATTGTGTTGCACGTACGGGATCACGATTTTTTCAAACGCAACGACCTCGACATCATCTGCGAGATTCCGGTTCCTTTCCACACCGCCACACTCGGCGGAGACGTCTCTGTACCCACCATCCAAGGCAACGCCACACTAAAAATCCCGGCAGGCACAGAGAGCGGCAAGGTCTTCCGAATGCGCGGCAAGGGGGTCACCAGTCCGCGCTACGGAACGGGTGACCAGCACATTGTCGTGAAAATAGAGGTTCCGCAGGGGCTCAGCGGCAAGGAGAAGAAAAAGCTCCTGGAGGCCGCCAGCATTCTCAACGACAAACACTTCCCGTTGACACAGAAAATGCGTAAGGCCGCCGAAACCTTCTACGCCCACAAAAAAGCTCTCGAAAAAGGATAAAGAAAGTCCCCCTCGCAGAGGCGCAGAGAACGCAGAGAGTTTATAAATCAGGCAACGCTCTCCGCGAACTTTGCGCCTCTGCGAGGAATATTCATTCCTGAACCGTCTTCATTATGAGAATCAACAGCCTTGTGAATCCCGCCTCATTACAAAACGACCTCGTCGTTTTGTCGCCGGACGAGTCGCACCACCTCGCCCGCGTTCTGCGCGTCGAGGCCGGACAAGAGTTGACGCTCTTCGACGGACAGGGAACCCGCGCCGGGGCCGTCGTTGAAGAGGTATCCAAAAAAGCGGTCTCCGTTCGGATCACCGACCGCGAAACCATTCCACCGCCTGCCGTGGGAATCACTCTGATCCAGGCCGTCTGTAAACCCGACCGCTTTGAGATGATCCTGCAGAAAGCCACCGAACTGGGCGTGCAAACCATTCAACCGGTGATTACGCAGAATTGCAGCCTGCCCGCCGGTAAAGTCGATAAAATGATAAACCGCGGCGAGGCAATCATCCGCAATGCGGCCCAGCAGTGTGGTACCGCCTGGCTACCGCAGCTTCTCCCGCTCCAGTCGCTATCGAAGCTTGCGCTTGAGTTCAGCATCACGCTGGTCGGCTCCCTGCAGTCGAATGCCCGACCTTTTCGGGAAGTGTTTAATACCTTGAACAAATCTAAAATCAAGACGGCGGCCATCTTGATCGGGCCCGAGGGCGACTTCACCGAAAAGGAAGTGAATAGCGCGACCGAGGCCGGGGCAATCCCCGTTACATTCGGCAAACAGATCCTGCGAACCGAAACCGCCGCCCTTTTCGGGTTGAGCGTTCTGACCTATGAACTGAACTTGAACTGAACCGCAGAACTCCGTACAAGGAATGTCGAATTATGAAGTTGGAAAACCGGAAATCCTTCGGCATTCTGCGGTTCCTTGTTCGTTATTCGATATTCAAAACGAAGTTTCTATGAGCACTAAAGTAATCGCACTCGCAAACCAAAAAGGCGGCGTCGGCAAAACGACCACCGCCGTCAACCTCGCCGCCTGTCTCGCCAAACGCAGGCAGAATATTCTGCTGATCGACCTCGACCCGCAAGCCAACGCCACGAGCGGCCTCGGCCTTGCAAAAGAGGAGGGCGGCAGCATTTACTCCGCCCTGCTCGGCGAAGCCGATGTCCGCACACTGGTCAAGCCCACCAGCGTAAAGAAACTGCACATGATCCCCTCCGAGCTTGATCTGGCAGGCTGCGAAGTGGCGATCGCGCGCATGGACAACTATCTGCACTGCCTGAAGAACGCCCTGCGCCCGCTCGTTGAGCAGGATGAATATGATTTCATCCTGTTCGACTGCCCGCCGTCGATCGGCATCCTTTTCATGAACGCGCTCTATGCGACCGACAGCGTGGTGATTCCCATGCAGGCCGAGTATCTGGCGCTCGAAGGGCTGAGTGTTATTCTGAGCGTCATCAACCAGGTGCGCGACGCGGGCAACCCAAATCTGAAGATTGAAGGCATTGTGATGACGATGTGCGATCTGCGCACCAATCTGGCGCAGCAGGTGGTCGATGAGGTGGAAAAATATTTTGGAGACAGCATCTACAAAACACTCATTCCGCGCACCGTGCGCCTAAGCGAAGCACCGAGCTATGGCCAAACCATCACCCAATACGCCCCGCTCTCCAAAGGCGCGACCGCCTATAAAAACCTCGCCAGAGAATTCCTCAAGCGGCAGAAACCGACCCCTGCAACCGGGACGGAGTCCGCGCAAATCATCTCCGTTCCGGGGGCCAATCCCGACTCACTTGAATCTGCCGCAGAAATTGGCTTGGCAGAATCCAGCGAAGACACTACCTTCTAGCACTCATTTTTGCTCAGCTTCGGAGAGGTGGCGGAGTGGTTGAACGCGCACGCTTGGAAAGCGTGTTTACCTTGAAAGAGGTAACGAGGGTTCGAATCCCTCTCTCTCCGCCATATAGTAGAGTTCGGATACGAACACACTATATGGCTGGCCGTGAAGCGTGCCTGCCGACCTTTCGCACTACTGTATTGCGAATATCACCTTGCAAAACGAGATGCTGCACGACGGGAAACTTATTTTAAAATCTCTGCGGGAAAACAGGCTTTAACCCAACTTCCGCGGCCTAAAAAATAAGAATCTCCCCCGCAAGGACTTACATTCGTGCAGTCACTACGTTTTCGCGCATTGCCCCTTGTAGGTGCGCCGCTGCACCGGTAGCACAGTCCAATCGATGCCGAGCAGCGTGTAGATGAGCTTCTGGATTGGGTTGGGTCGACCGGGCTTTCGGATGTGGTGTTCGAACCCGTCGGCATCCGGGATGATGAGCGTGGCGTAGCAGTGGGTGTCGAGCTGACGCCTCAGGGTGCGCCAAGTGCTTTCGTAGCCGGAGAGCCTGAGCGAGTGCTCGGTCCAGCGAAGAAGGTGATAGGCGAGTACGGTGATCCAGATGTGTGCGCGGCATCGGCGAGCGAGTTGGTGGTGGAAGGGATGCAGCCCGAGGTCGCTTTTCATGCTGCGGAAGGTATCTTCCACCCGGACGAGGGTGATGTAGAGTTTCCATAGTTGCTGGTCTTCGAGTTCAAGGGTGCTGCGGAGGTGGTAGCATCCATGGAGGTCGCGGCCGGTATCCCATTGGCTTTGCTTGCGGTGCCAGTCGAGGTGTTGCGTTTTTGGGTCGTAGTTGATTTCGTAGAGCCGGGAGGCTCGGGTGGTTCGTCCAAGCAACCGACCGATGACCCGGTTGACAAGGGCAGAGCCTTCGTCAAGCTTGAGGCGTGGGTCGTTGCGGAGGATTCGCGCCTTCAGCTTTTCAAGCCCGTCAATGAGTTTGCGCTCGGCATTGTCTTGGATGGCATCTTCCTTTTTCTTTCGCCCATCGCTGCGGCAGAGCACGACGGTTTCATCGCCGGAGGTGACCCGGCGGACGAATACGGGTTGGTTTTCGCCCGCTTTGCCCCGGCCTTCGACGCGCCGGAACCCGTCGATATCGAGAAAGTCATCGAGGAACTCGGCGCGCGAGCGGCGTTTGCCGTTGACGATATAGTCGTATCCGCGTTCGCGCAGTGCATCCAGATTGGCTTGGCTCGCCATGCCGCCATCGACGATGACCACCGGCTTGGTTTCACCGTTGGCGATCCCTTCGAGATCGGATACGGCGTCGAGCAGCGTCTTGCAATCGCTGATGTTTCCCGCGAATACCTTGTGACGGATAATGAACCCCTCCGCATCGAGTACGATCCCC
>JAUXCB010000164.1 GCA_030619095.1 Verrucomicrobiota bacterium
GCACCGGAGGATGTGGTGGTTCACGAATTGGTTTACCGCCCGATGGTCGAGACAAATTTTTGAGGGCGTTTATGAAAACCAGATGGATCCTTTTCCCCGCAGGCCTGGCGTTGCTGTTCTCCGGCTGCGCGACGATGGATGCGGTGACTGGCCAGAAGACACAGAATTTTTATTCCCTTCGGCAGGATGTTGAAATCGGTTCGCAGGTCTACGGCCAGACGGTGGCCGAGATGCGCAAACAAGGCATTCCGGTGAATACCGACCGCAGACGACTCGCGCAGCTTCAGGAGATGGTGCGCCGCATCGGGGCGGTTTCCAACCTGCCGGATCTGCCGTATGAAGTGGCACTGATTCAGACCAATGTGGTCAACGCGATGGCCGCCCCCGGCGGAAAAATAATGGTCTATGAGGGATTGTGGGATCCAAAGGAGGGCCTGGTGCGCGACGAGGATGAAATCGCGGCCGTGCTGGCGCATGAGATTGCCCATGTCAATGCCCGCCACTCCACCGAGGCGATGACCCGCCAGATGCTTCCCAACCTGCTGTTCCTGGGCGGATCCATCATCGCGCAGGCCAATGACCGCGACGATATTGCCGCCGCGCTCGGCGGGGTGTTTGTGCTTTATAACGGCATATGGGTGACTCGCTATAGCCGTACAGATGAGTTCGAGGCCGACCGGATCGGCATGATGTATATGGCCCGCGCGGGATACGACCCGCGCGCTGCAGTCCGCATCTGGGAGCGGGCCGAACAACGCCGGACAGGCAACGATCCGGCCTCCAGCATCTTCTCTACGCATCCGCCCGGCATGCAGCGGGTTCAAAATCTGCGCGCACATCTGCCATCGGCACTGGCCGCTTATGAAACCAGCGCCTATCGGAGAACACAATGAGCGCTCGCTGGGGAATCATAGGTTGCGGACTGATTGCGCCGAAGTTTTTCCAAGGGTTGGAAACTACCGGGGAAGGGACGGTGGTCGCGGTGGCTTCCAAATCGATTTTGCGTGCGAAGCTTCTCCAAAAGAAGCTCGGCGTCCCGAAGGCGTACGGTAGTTATGCGAAGATGCTTGATCGCGAAAAGCTGGATGCAGTGTATATCGCCACCTCGCACAATTACCATTTTGAGAATGCAAAGCTGTGCCTGGAGCACGGTCTGCCCGTTCTTGTCGAAAAGGCCTTCACCCGCAACGCGGCCGAAGCCGAAGAGCTGATTGCGCTGGCGCGCACCCAAAACCTCTTTTGCATGGAGGCGATGTGGACTCGCTTCAATCCGGCGACGACCAAACTCCGCGAACTGATCGCGGAGGGGGCCATCGGCGAGATAAAGCGCTTGAAAGCCGAGTTCTGCGTCAAGATGCCGCCGTCGATAAAAACCATGCCGTGGAACCGGATGTACAGTCCGCGTCTGGCGGGCGGAGCGCTGCTCGATATCGGCGTCTACACGATTGCCTATGCCGGCATGGTGTTCGGCTGCGTGCCGACCCGGATCGGCGGTTCGGCTAAAATGGCCTGGACGGGGGTGGACAAAACCTCCGAGTATCATCTGGACTTCGGCCAGGGTCTCCGCGCGGATCTGGCCGCATCCTTCGTGGAGGAGCGGCCGCGTTTTGCCGTTATCACCGGGACCCATGGGATCATTCGCGTGCCGTATTTTTCCAGAACGGACAAATTAACCATCATTCGCGCGAGCCGGGCACCCGAAATCATCAAGTGCGGCCCGTCCGGCTTTGAGTATGAAATCCGCGAGGTTCATCGCTGTCTGCGCGAGGGATTGACCGAAAGCCCGTCCATGCCGCTCGACGAAACCCTCGGAATCATGCGCACGATGGATACCCTCCGCTCCCAGTGGGGCATGAAATACCCCGGCGAAGCCGGATGATCCGGCGGGCATTCAGTTTTCCAACCCTTGGAACTTTTCTAACCCGTTTTTTTAATGTTTGCCACTTCACTTCGTTTCGTTGCTGGTCGCGATAGCGCCAGCCTCTCTCCCGCCGGTCGAGTGGAAAAAATCAGCCAGCGGCAACGCAGTTGCTGGAAAATCGGGTTTGGCATCCCTGACCATTCGTGTAGATTCGTGAAATTCGTCGAAGACCCCGAGACGTCGGGGCGATCAAACAAGAGGGTTTCCAATGCTTTATAGAATCGAAATCGGATTGAAACAGGGGGTCCCGGATGCTCGTGGACGCGGCGTGATTCATCAGGCTCAGGGCGCACTCGGGTTGAGGCTCGATGCCTGCCAGACGCGCGACGTTTATAAGGTCGTCGTCCATATCGATGACGCGGTTGCCGCCAAGGTGCAGACCGCCTTCGCCGACCCCGTGGTCGCCGACTCCGCCATGAATCGTCTCGCGGCTCCCGAATCGTTCGACTGGATGCTTGAAATCGGCTTTAAGCCGGGCGTCACCGATAACGTGGGCCGCACCGCTCGCGGCGCGCTGCGCGACATCGTCGGCCGTGACCTTGAATGGGAAGAGCAGGTCTACACCTGCCTGCAATATTTCCTTTCCGGGAGCCTTTCGCGCGAAGAGGTTGAGAGCCTCGGCAAAGACCTGCTGGCCAACACACTGATTCAGACGATTCAGGTGTTCTCCAAAGAGGAGTGGCTGACCGCCGAGCCGGACATGACCGCGCCGATCTTTGATGATCATCCCGAAATCAAAGTGAATACCGTTGAGCTGCCCGACAGCGATGAAGCGCTGATGGCAATTTCATCCGACGGCATTTTGTCGCTCTCGCTCGAAGAGATGCGCACCATCCGTGCCCATTACTTGCGCGACGACGTGAAAGCGCACCGCGTGGAGCTCGATTTACCCGAGTGGCCGACCGACATCGAACTCGAGTGTATCGCCCAGACCTGGTCGGAGCACTGCTCGCATAAGATTTTTGCCGGCACGATCAACTATAAAGACGAAGAGACCGGCGAAGAGGAAACCATTCACTCGCTCTACAAAACCTACGTCAAAGCCTCCACCAAGAAAGTGGCAGAGTCCATTGATTGGCTCGTATCGGTTTTCACCGATAACGCGGGCATCGTGAAATTCAACGACGACATTCATCTCGTCTACAAAGTGGAAACCCACAATTCGCCCTCTGCGCTGGATCCTTACGGCGGATCGATGACCGGCATCGTCGGCGTCAACCGCGACCCGCTCGGAACCGGGATGGGCGCCGCGCTCGTTTCCAATGTCTGGGGCTACTGCCTCGGCTCACCGTTCTACGACAAACAGGTCCCCGAAGGTCTCATGCATCCGCGCCGTATTCGCGATGGCGTGCACGAAGGCGTCATCGACGGCGGTAACCAGTCCGGCATTCCCTACAGCCGCGGCTTCGAGTGTTTCGATAAACGCTACCTCGGCAAGCCCCTCGTGTATTGCGGAACCATGGGAACCATTCCGGTCACGGTTACCGGCGGCCCTTCCGAACGCAAAGAAATTGAAGTCGGCGACTGGACCGTCATGTGCGGCGGACGCATCGGCAAAGACGGCATCCACGGCGCAACCTTCTCCTCCGAAGAGCTTCGCACCGAATCGCCCGCGCAAGCGGTACAGATCGGCGACCCGCTCACCCAGCGCAAGCTCTATGAATTTATTCTGGAAGCGCGCGACCTTGGTCTCTTCCGCTGTATCACCGACAACGGCGCGGGCGGAATCTCCTGCTCGTTCGGTGAGATGGGTAAATACTCCGGCGGTTGCGAATGCGATCTCGCGGGTGCGCCGCTCAAATACGAAGGTCTCCAGCCGTGGGAAGTTTTGGTTTCCGAAGCGCAGGAGCGCATGACCCTCGCCGTGCAGCCCGAACAGCGCGAAGCCTTCGAAGCGCTCGCCAAACGCCGCGATGTCGAAGTTTCCTTCATGGGCAAATACAACGACTCCGGCTACTTCACCGTCAAACAGGACGGCAAAGTGATCTCCAGCCTCGATATGGACTTCCTCTACGAAACCGGTTGCCCGACGCTCGTCATGCCCGGTGTCTGGAAAAAGCCGAACATTCCCGCTCCGGCGGTTGAAGCGCAGGATGATTATTCGGAACTGCTCACCAAGCTGATGGGCGACCTCAACATCTGCTCGCGCGAATACAAGAGTCGCATCTACGACGGCGAGGTCAAAGGCCTCTCCGTGGTCAAACCGTTTGTCGGCGTCAACTCCGATGTGCCGTCCGATGCCACCGTCATGCGTGTCGAGTACGACAACGACCGCGGCGCAGTTTTGGCCGAAGGCATTAATCCGTGGTACTCCGATATCGATACCTACGACATGACGGCCTCCGTCATCGACGAAGCCGTTCGGCGCGTTGTCGCTGTCGGCGGTTCGCTCGACCGCATTGCGATTCTCGACAACTTCTGCTGGCCCGATCCGGTTCAGTCCGACAAGACCCCGGACGGGGCTTACAAAATGGCGCAGCTCGTTCGCTCCAACAAAGCGCTCTA
>JAUXCB010000220.1 GCA_030619095.1 Verrucomicrobiota bacterium
CCCGGCCTTTGCAGGGGCGGCAACCATGTTTTTGGTGGTATTTGTGATCAATCAGTTTACCCCACCTGCAGAGCAGATGCAGGTAGGGTTCTATTTTGAGCTACATGCGCCGGGTGCCGAGCGGGTTGAGTTGCTGGGATCCTTCAATCATTGGGAAGCCAACGATATTGTACTAGCCGGACCCGATGCGTCCGGACATTGGACCGCAACTATTTCACTGCCGGAGGGAAGCCATGAATATATTTTTCTGGTCGATGGTGAGCGCTGGATAGCGGATCCAAAGGCCTCCACACATCGTCCCGACGGGTTTGGGCGGGTCAATTCGATTATTAAGGTTTATGAAGATGAAGATACGCTACAAGGGTAGAGTGGGCCTGATCGGATTGCTGTTTTGCAGCGTAGCTCTAGGAGCTGACGATGTAGAGGTTTCCAAGAGCTGGAAAAACCTGTGCGAAAAAAACAGCAACCTGGGGCTGAATGGCGAGCGGGTCGATCAGGCACTGGGCCGCTGTCGAAAAAACGGTATGACACAACAGGAAAGCGCCGCGCTTTTATACCCGGTTTCTACAGCCCGCTCCGAATCGCTCCCCGTCGAAAACATACTCAACAAAATTGAGGAGGGGTTAGCAAAGCGAATCGATGCAGCACAGCTGGCTGCGGCGGTCAAAATTCGACTGAATAATCTGCGTCGTGCCGCGCAACTGATTCCTCCTGAACGAGCGAGTGGCGGCGGCGGCCATCAACGTTTGATTATACAGGTCTGCATGGCGTTGGAGAGCGGCTTACCCGATGAGGTGTTGAAGGAGCTGTTTGAACGCTCCGGTGGGTTCCGCTATGGCCGGGTGATCTGTGTGATCGAAATGGGCGAAACCCTACAACTTGCTGGGTTGAATCCGCAGAATACAAAACAGATCATGGCCGATTGCCTTGATCGGCAGCTGAACCGCTCTGAAATGGTCCGTGTCGTTGATTATCTGCTTACGGAACATCGCAAGGGGCGCGATTTCAAAGCGATCCACGAGGGGCTTTGGCTCCGTTCGGAGTAATCTTTTTTATCAATCCCTATGCCATTAGCAGATAACTTTTTTTCTTCCATGTGACGATCCTGTTCCCTCAGGTGTATCGCATATAGAAACAGGGGAATAAACTAACCACCCAAAAGGAGAACGCAAAATGAAGATGAAGCAGATTATGGTAATCGTAGCAGGGATCGCACTCGCAACCGCAATGGCCGAAGCCAAAGGCGGCAACGGAAAAGGCGGCGAAAAAGGTGATAAAACGCAAGACCGCAAACAGCTTTGTGTTCAGGATTGTACGAACGGCCAGAGCGGCGATCAGAGCGGCATACAGCAACGCAAGAAAGACGGCTCCGGCAACGGGCAGGGCAACAGACAACGCAAGAAAGACGGCAGTGGCGGTGGCGACGGTTCTTGCCAGAAGTAAGAACCTCACTGGATTCTGACGCGGAGAGGAAGGCTCGCCTTCCTCTCTTTTTTTGTCGAGATGCCAACGGCGATCACCCCCAAAGAAGAACGCCATAAGAAGAATCATTTTGCGGAGATGAATTGGCCACACAATCATGGCCGTCGTGCCCTCCTGCCGACTTCCCAAATCAACAATGTGACGAAACCGGTAGCCCATGTGTATTGATATATGAGTAGAGGGAACCCAAGGAATAGCGAAACCGAATCGATCCGACCGCCTAAACGCTAACAGAGGAAAATAGACATGAAAAAAACAACCCTCATCGTGCTCGCATTAATCGGACTGATCGCCAGCGGGGCACTGGTGCCTTCGGAAGCGGCAAGAAAAGGAAGCGGCAAGGGTGGAAGCCCGGCGGCTATACCGACATTGACCGCTACGGAGACCGACGACCTCCTGTTTATGCGCGAGGAGGAAAAACTGGCGCGCGATGTCTACATCACCTTCTACAACAAATATGAACGCCGGATTTTCAACAATATTTCCCAGTCAGAACAAAAGCATATGAATGCCCTCCTCAGCCTGCTTGTGAAATACGGGCTCGATGATCCTGCATTGGGCTTCGGTCAGTTTTCCGACCCGGAACTGCAGAGTTTATTCGACACGCTGGTGGCCAAAGGACGTACCTCCGAACTCGAGGCTCTACTCGTGGGGGCCCTAATTGAAGAGGTCGATATGGAGGACATCATCCACGCCATACAACGCACCGAGGAGACAAACATCCAACGGGTCTACAAAAACCTGCTGGCGGGCTCCGAAAATCACATGAATGCATTTGTCGGTCTCATCGAAAAAATCACTGGCACACCTTATGTTGCCCAGTGGATTACTCAGGAAGAAGTCGACGCGATTCTCGGTCGCTAGCCGACCGGAAAAAGAGACTCGTCAAAAAATGACCGCTGGATTCTCCAGCGGTCATTTCTTCATCTACAGAACACCTGCTGTCTTTTTACTTCACAAGCCGAATAGAGACAGACCGGGCGTGAGCATCGAGGGTTTCGACACGACCGAACGCCTCAACAACCGGAGCCGTTTCTTCAAGATCACCCTTCTTAAAATGAATCAGACTGACGCGGCGGCGAAAGTCCTCCACCGTCAGACCGGAGAAAAAAGCGGCGGTTCCGCCGGTCGGCAAAACGTGGCTTGGACCGGCGGCGAAATCGCCGACCGCTTCCGGTGTCCACGGGCCGATAAAGATGGCCCCTGCACAGGTGATCTTTTTGGCAACAGCTTCCGCACGCTTGGTGATCACTTCCATATGCTCCGGCGCAAAGCGATTACAAAGCTCAATTCCCCTCTCCATATCGGGAACCACGACCAGAAGGCATCCGCGTGCCAGCACCTTGGCGACCGGCACCTTGCGGCTCAACCGCTTGGCCTGTTCCCCAAGTTCCAGACGAACCGCCTTCGCCGTTGTTTCGGACGTTGTCACCAATAGTGCTTTTTCAGAGCCGGTGCCGTGCTCGGCCTGCGAAAGCAAATCGGCGGCGACGTGCGCAGGATCCGCGAACTCATCAGCCAGCACGGCGATTTCGCTTGGGCCAGCGATCATATCGAGAGCAACCTCACCGTAGACCAGCCGCTTTGCGGCCGTCACGTATGGCCCGCCCGGACCGACAATTTTCTGAAC
>JAUXCB010000049.1 GCA_030619095.1 Verrucomicrobiota bacterium
CCAGCACTCTCGGTACTATCTCTCGTACCTGTGGCCAATATTGTCTTTCTGTTCTATCTAGCATTCGCTAAATGGCCCTCCCTTGACAAAAGAAGTGTCCAGACCCAACCAAATCAGAAAAAATCTGGAAAAAAAGTTCTGGTCTCAGTCGGGGCAGTGCTGATGATACTGGCTCCGGTGATCATCATCACTGGAACAGCCTACACATTCACTCTTCCAAAGATGTATGCGTCCCAGGCGCGGATTCAAATAAACAATGACAACGTGATCCCGAATCCATTCGGAGCCAGAGCAACTGAATTAGGATACGATCCGTACTTTCTGCGCACTCAGTATGAAGTCATCAAATCCAGACCCGTGTTGTATGAGGTAATCAACCGCCTGAACCTTCAGGAAGTTTGGGGGGGAAACGGGAAGCCGATTTCGAAAGCACTTGCCTACAAAATTCTCCGCTCCAGCCTAACCGTGAGCCAGTTCCGCGACACAAGCTTGATTTCTCTTCAGGCGCAGCGGCAGGACCCCAGGGAAGCAATGCGTATTGCAAACGAACTGGCCGATGTGTATCGCGACACCCGTCTGGAGCTGAAACGAAAAGAAATGACGCGTGCGTTAGATGCACTACGTCGCGAGTTAGAGGCACAACAGAAAAAGGTCCTAGCAGCAGAAAAGAAAATGGAAACCATTCGTACGGAACTCGGCCTCCCGGCTTTTACAGGGGACACAAGCCAAATTGAAAAGCTCCGACTGCAGCAGTTGGAGGGGGATCGAATTGCGGCACGGGTGGACATGATGGTTCAAAAAGCGCGACTTGAGCAGCTCGAAGAAATGAGTGCTGAGGAGCTACGAATCGCATCCGCTTATCTTGCGAGCGATCCGTTCGTGGAAGCCATGAGAACCCAGATTAAGGAGTATGATATGTCGCTGACCTCACTGCTCAAGAATTACGGCGAAAACCACCCGAAAGTTAAAGAAACGAAGGCGGCGCGAGACGAACTGATGGTCAAACTGACACAGGCCATGGATGGAATTAAAAAGGGCGTAAACGCCCGGTACATTATCGCCAAATCCAAATTCGATGTGCTGGAACAGGAACTGCGCGGATCTCAAAGCCAGAATCAGGAAGCACAGCGCAAAAAAATGATTCCGTTTAATCGGGCGCAACAGGAATTGGAAATTCAGAGGTCTATCATGAATGCCCTGCAGACTCGACTGGAACAGGAAGGAATTACGCTGAAAATCCCGCGGGCTCCCGTGGAAATTATTGATTCGGCCAAAGAACCGATCCGCCCCATCAGCCCGAACCTGTTCCTAAACGTCCTGCTCTCTGCTGGAGTCGCTGGCATGTTTTTTCTGACCGGCCTGCCCATGCTACTTGTCGGGCTGAAGCGCACATAACAAAGGGGCAAAGCCACAGAGTTTTCCAAGGCTTTGAACTTTTTATCCCGATTTTTCCAAGGCTTTGAAAACATCTGACTCAATAGGCAGGGCGAAAAAATGTGGAAGCGAACGCTGATAACCGGAGAGACCGTTATTCTCAACCCCTGATGTTAGTGGATTTTCGGCAATAGCTCCTCGCCATCTCCGTCGACTGGATAGAGCGCATTTTCTGCTTTGAGTTGCCTGACCATCGCAGCGATCATTTGGTCAAATTTTTCGGGGCTCTTCGATACTAGGTTATCGTTTTCGAAAGGGTCGGCCTTCAGGTTGTATAATTCATGTTTGGCCACTCCCTTTCCCCCGGGGTTGTAGTCGTAGACAAGTTTCCAATCCTGGGTGCGGTAGCTGGTGCAATAGCTACTCCGGTGCTCGTGCGGGAAGTGCATCAGGAAAGCCTCCGAACGGTCTGGATTGGTTTTCCCCGAAAGCTGGAGGGCCAGGTCGTAGCCATCCACCACATGGTCGGCTGGATTCTTCGCGCCGACGAGGTCGAGAATCGTGGGATAGAGATCCATCACGGTTCCGAGTTGCTCCTGAATGGCATTCAGCGGAATCGGCAGCTTTTTCTGCCACGGGTTTTTCGGGTCGGGCTTGGCCCACGCTGCAATGAAAGGTACGCGCATGCCGCCTTCGAAAGAGGTGCCCTTCTTGCCGCGCAACGGGGCAACGGACGTGTGGTCATACTTCGGACCCAGCGGGGCATCCGAACCGTTGTCGCCCAGGAAAATCACCAACGTATTTTCGGCCACACCCAGTTTTTCAAGCTGGTCGAGAATATCGCCGAGCGACTTATCCATCCCTTCGATCAACGTGGCGAAGGCCTGTGCATTCTTTCCTTTATCAGAATCCTTGTAGTGGTCGGCAAAGCGCGGGTCGGAATTGAAGGGGGCATGAACCGCATAGTGCGCCATGTAGAGATAGAAGGGTTTCTTTTCCTTAACCGCAACTGCGAGTTGCGCGTTGGCCTCTAGCGTTAGCGCCTCAGTCAGAAAGGTGTCGGTGTCGTGATATTTTTCAAGGCCGGGAATGTTGTGGGTCCTATGTTTTTTGTATTTGGGGTGGTTCCCATAGTGATCCTCTCCGTAGTAGCTTTTAGGGCGTCCCCACTCTGCTCCGGCGACATTGACATCGAACCCGAGATTGAGCGGGTTCGAGCCCTCGCTACCCGTCGGGCCGAAATGGGCTTTCCCGACGTGGATGGTTGTATATCCATTTTTGTGCAAAACGCCCGGCAGGGTGGTGTCCCCCTTTTTCAACCCCGTCCAGTTCCATTCCGGCGGGCCGTTCTTTCCTTTGTTGTTTCCGCCGGGCTGGATCCACGTAGTGGTTCCATGGCGGGTGGCATTCTGCCCCGTCATGATCGACGCGCGGGTCGGCGAGCAAACGCTCTGGGCGCAAAAATTGTTAAAGCGGATGCCCTGCTTGGCGAGGCGCTCCATACTCGGCGTACGATACCAATCGTTGAGCGGATAGCGCTTCGGCTGTCCGTCTTCATCCGTCAGAAACGGCACCGAGGTGTCCATCAGCCCCATATCATCCACCAAAAAAACAATAACGTTGGGTGGCTCCGCACGAGCAACCGCTACCGCCGCGACTAATGCGATAAGACTCCATATCCATTTTTTCATCATCATCAGCGATCCCCTACATTGTTGTTATTGATTCAAATATTTAAGCCGATGCGGGGCAAGACTTCCCTTCACCGTCACCCATTCAGCGGATTTAAATTCATCCAAGTCAAAATCATACCCTAATTTGATAGTTTCCAACAGAGCGGTCGAGTTGAGGATCAGGTTGGCTTCAATCGGACAGGTGGTTTGCCGAAGCACATCCATAATAACCGGACGCGGATCGGCTTCGTCGGCAAGGCCGAGGAACTCGGCGGCACGCACGCGCACCAACCGCTCGCCATCGGACGCGGCCATCGCTACCGCCTTTCCATAAAACGGAGCGGCCTGTTCGCCGAATGAGCTGCAGGTGACGAGCCCCCAGTAGCGCTCCCACGGGTTTTTAGAAGAAAGTGCCTTACCGATTTGCAACTTCGCTTCCGGGAAAGCCTTCAAGCTCAGGTCGGCAATATCAACGAGTTTTGCGATCTCCTGTTTTTTCCGTTGACCGAATTCGACGGGGTTGTCGCGGCCTTCGGTCAGGAACACCGGTTCGGGAAAGAAGCTAAGGTCGGGCATCGACTTGACCTGCTTTTGCAGCAGCGCACGCATCTCAAGAAGCTGGTCGGCATAGGCCGGGTCGCCCGCGAGGTTTTTGACTTCGCTCGGATCCTTTTCAATATCGTAGAGGCACTCGGCCGGGCGGCGTTCGAAGAATTGGCTCTGCTCGGCATTCAATTCCCCGGCATGGTACATATCGCGCCACTCCTGATAGGCCAGCATGCGGTAGCGATAGAAGTTGTGCAGGCCGTCAAAGTTGAACGGCTGGTAGTTACGCATGTATCTGAAGCGGCCTTTTCGCATCGTGCGAACGAGGTCATACTTCTCATCGAACCGATCGGCGTAGCCAAAGGCGGTGTCGCGCTTATTTAGCTCGTTGAGGGAAATCTCCTTGCCCAAAAAGGGTCGGCCATCGATGCCAGCAGGGATCTCGACCCCGGCAAGGTTAAGCACGGTCGCCGAAAGGTCGACGAACTCGACGAAGCCATCGATGCGACTCCCCGCTTTCGCGGGAACGAGATGCTTCCAGTTCTTCGGAATATAAACCACCATGGGAACTTGCAGGCCATTGTTATAGGCATACCCCTTGCCGCGCGGCAAAACACCGCCATGGTCGCCGTAGTAGAAAATGAAGGTGTCATCCATCAGGCCGTCCTCTTCCAACCCTTGGATAAACTTGCCCATCCGGGCATCTACCTTCATGTGGCTGTCGAGGTAGCGCGCATAGGAATAACGAAAAAGCTCGGTGTCGGGATGGTAGGGATACAGCACCACCGAATCCGGGTTCGTGATCGTTTTTTTCTTCGTATCCTTAAAATGCAAGCTGCCTTCGTGGGTCGCGGCATAGTTCTGCACATGGAAGAAGGGCTGGTTCGGCTTGCGCCTGCGATAGGTCGCCTTGCCCGAGGAGATGTCCCACACCCCCTGCTTGTCCGCCGGATCGAAGTTATAGTCCTCCTTTGCGCAGTTGGTCGTATGGTAGCCCGCCTGCCGCAGGTAGTACGGGAACATCTTCACCCCGTCCGGCATCGCAACGGTTTTCTGCTTGCGATGATACTGCGCCCCGGTACGCGGCGCATAGCAGCCGGAAATAATCGTGCTCCGCGCCACGGAGCAGACGGGCGCACAGGAAAACGCGTGGTTGAAGACCAGCCCCTGCTTCGCCATCTTCTCAACGGTCGGCATCGACGCGCCGTTTTCGTCATAGAGTTTCAGCCAACGTGCCGAGTTGTCTTCGCTTACCAGCCAGACAATGTTTGGGCGCTCGACCTTCCCTGCCGAATTCACCCCGATTGCCACCCCTAGACACATTAAGAAATATTTTATTTTTTTTATTTTTTTACCGCGCTTGGTTTGCAATCAAACCGTCTAGCTCCACAAGCTCTCTGGATAGACCCCGGCATCCACGAGTGCACGAATACCCGCCATCACCTGCGACTTATCCGCAGAGTACGTGACGCCCATCCACTTTTCGTTGGAGGGAAGCACATCCACGATCGCCTCGCCATCTTTGATCATTTGATCAATCAGCTCGGGCAACAGATATTCGCTTTTTAGTTCGCCACCCTCTTTCTTCAGGAAGTCAACAAAGCCGCTTTCGAGGAAGTCGAACAGCTTCGGAGTGAATCCCCAGGTATTCATAGAAACCATATCGTCATCGGCCATCTCCTGGAGCCCGGCATCTGTTTCATAGCGGATCACTCCATCCTCTTTTCGCTCAATGTTAAAGCGCTCAACAACGGTGGCCAGCTTGCCAGCACGCACATCGCAATAGCCGCGCGCCACGCCGCCGAAAGGGGAGAGAGTGTTTTTAATGTAGAAACCGACCATCGAAAAGTCGGTGCTGTCCACCTCTGTGGCCATCAACTGTTTTCCAATCACCTCAAAGGACTCGCGCCCGTAAAAGTCATCGGCGTTAATCACGGCAAAGGGTTCTTTCACAGCCTCTTTAGCAACCAGGATCGCCTGTCCGGTTCCCCACGGCTTGGTGCGCCCTTCGGGAATTGAAAATCCACCGGGAATATTTCCCAAAGTTTGGAAAACGTATTCGACATCGATCTTTCCTTCAAGCTTACTGCCGATCGCCTCTTTAAAATCGACCTCAATATCGGGGCGGATAATGAAAACTACCTTGCCGAAGCCAGCGCGAATGGCGTCATAGACGGAATAGTCGAGCACGATTTCTCCGGAGGGACCGACGGGATCAATTTGCTTAAGTCCGCCGTAACGGCTTCCAATTCCTGCGGCCATAATCACGAGAGTCGGTTTCATAAACACTCCTTTTCGATCTGTTTTTTGCATGAAAACAGTGGCGGGAACACCGCAAAATCCGCGGATAAAGCTCCTCTAAAAAACCGCGATTATTCAACACCAACCTCTCGTTTGTTTCAATGGTTTCATTTAATGAATTTTCAATGCCATGCGCCGCTTGCAAAACCCCTTGCTTTTTCGCGGCAATGATCCGTCGCTAGTGATTGACGATGGCTCTTCGTCACGTTGAATGGGTGGGACAAACCAAAGGGGATGAGCAGAGGCTGGATTCCGTTCATTCGCGGTTAAAACCCGTTCCTGCTTCTTTTTTCGTGCCTGCCAAGCCGAAATTTTAATGAAGGCTGGTGTTTCGTCTCTTTCGTGGTTAACGTCTTCCCCCTATGTCAGGCAAATTTATTACTCTGGAGGGGCCGGAAGGCTCCGGAAAATCGACGCAGGCGAAGATGATAATCCGGCACCTAGCTGAGCTCGGTGTTGAAGCGATGTATACCCGCGAGCCGGGCGGCACAGCCCTCGGCGAGGAAATACGTAATATCCTCCAGCACAATCAAGCGGGTGAAGCCCCCTGCGAACGGGCCGAACTTCTGTTGTTTGAGGCCAGTCGAAACCAACTGGTTGAAAAAGTGGTCCGCCCCGCCCTTCAAAAAGGCATCTGGGTGATCTGCGACCGGTTCATGGATTCCACCACCGCCTATCAGGGCTACGGGCGCGGTCTCCCCGTCGAGGAGGTGAAAGCCATTCATCATTTCACGGTGAACGGCATTACGCCTGATCTGACGCTGCTGCTCGATCTGAAAATCAAAACCGGTTTTGAGCGTATCGCACAGCGCTTTCTTGAACTCGGCGAATCGGCCGACCGTTTTGAACAAGAGGAGCGCTCCTTTCACGAACGGGTACGGCAGGGCTATCTAACACTGGCGGAAGAAGAGCCGGAACGCTTCCGGGTCGTCGACGCCGCTGCCGAACCGGAAGCTGTCTCCGTCAATATTTGGAAAATAATTGAAGAAGAGTTTTTGACAGGCCCGAAGTGTCGGGCTCAATGAGATGACTGGATAAAACGGAACAAAAAATAAGTCTCCCTCGCAGAGGCGCAGAGAACGCAGAGCGTTTGTAAAATCAGGTAATGTTCTCGGCGACCTCTGCGCCTCTGCGAGGAATGTCCGTTCCTGCTTGTTGTGGAAATGCGCAGCAAATATGACTGAATTTCGAAGGGTTTAGAAAAAATGAGTTCAAAACGATTTCAGACTGCATGGGAAGGCATCGAAAAGAGTTGGGCAAATGGCCAGCTCGCACACGCCTATCTATTGCAAGGCGCGCCGCACGGCGCGGCACTTCGCTTTGCCGAATGCCTGTTGAACCTGATCTTTGACAATCACCCACAGGTTCAAACCCGTGCGCATCCCGACACCCTTTGGCTCGAACCTGAAAGCAAAAGCCGTCAGATAAAAATTAGTCAAATAAGGCCGACGAAAACGGATCGACGAGAGAATATTGTTGAACGATTCTCCACGACTTCCTTTTCCGGAGGATGGAAGGCTGCGATCATTCTCTGCGCTGACCGCATGACCGATCAGGCAGCCAACGCATTGCTCAAAACGCTCGAAGAGCCACCATCCAAAAGCATCTTGTTGTTGATTACTAATGAGCCGCAATCGCTATTGCCAACGATTACTTCGCGTTGTCAGCGGATTGTTCTGACCGACGAAGACGAGGAAGTTTCCAACCATTGGAAAGAGCCGCTGCTGGACATTCTGCGCGATCTGCCTCCCCGCTCCGCTCCGGAGGCCGGACTCGCTGCCGCGCGCCTCGCCGCAATCCTCAAGGAGCTCTACAAACTCTTTGAAGGCGAAGAGTCGGAGAGCATCCCCGAGGATCTGACGGCGAAAGAGACGAAAGACCTGTTGGCTGCGAGGACGACGGCCCGCGTGATTGAAGCGCGCACCGATATGCTGCGCACAATCCTTCTGTGGCAGCGCGACATCCTCTTTGACGTGCTCGAACAGGATGCATCGGCCCTGCACTTTCCGGAAGAGAAAGAATCGCTGGAACGTCAGGCAAGGCTCTGTACACGAGCCGAAGCATTACGCCGCATGGCGGCTGTCGAAGAGATGGGAAGACAGCTCGATCGAAACCTTCCTGCCGAACTTGTATTCAGCAATTACACCGACGGGCTTGTGTAAGCACGGAGGTGTCTCACAAGCGCCCGCAGGCCCAGAATGTAGCTCTCGCCTTTAAACCCCATAATCTGGCCGATACAGGCCGGAGCCGTCAGACTGGTGTGCCGGATTTCTTCGCGGGCGTGAGTATTGCTCAAGTGCACCTCAACCGCCGGAATCACATCCGCCACCGCTTTCAGTGCATCGGCCAACCCGAGGCTGGTGTGCGTCAGTGCGGCGGGATTGATGATGATTCCATCGTACGCGCCGCGGGTTGCACCGATTCGAGTGATGAGATCGCTCTCCGCATTGCTCTGAAAAAACTCAAGCTCCACCCCGGCAAGGGTTTCTGCACAGGCATTCATATCCTGCGCAATCGAGTCGAGGGTTTCCCTGCCATAGACCTCCGGCTCACGCGTGCCGAGCAGGTTGAGGTTTGGACCGTTCAGAACAAGAATTTTAAGCGATTTCATGCCGAACGTTTTACCACAGATGAGCGGGATAGCAAGGGCGGCCTGCTTTCCTGCCGTAAAAACCAAAAGGCCCATCTTTCGACGAATCTTTCAAATTGGTAGCGGGGCTTGGATTTGAACCAAGGACCTTCAGGTTATGAGCCTGACGAGCTACC
>JAUXCB010000015.1 GCA_030619095.1 Verrucomicrobiota bacterium
TAAGACCGCTTGGCCTCCGACTTGGAAGCTGATGACATCGGTGGGTTGGTTCTTTCCGAAAAACTCGCGGTTGGTTTGTGTAATGCCCTGGTCATCCGTCAGCAGAAGGGTCACTTCGCCCCAGACGGTGCCGGGATCGGCGGCGGCGAGGGCCGTGGCCAACGAGTCAGCGAGCTGTTGAATCGCCGGAAGATGGAGCGGGATTACGGTCTGGTTGTTTTGGATGACTGTTTTCATGCGAGAGGCGGCTCTACATTTTTTTCTTTTTGGGTGTTTTGTCGTTCGGAGTTTTTTCCTTTGGGTACGCGACGCGCCCGTGGAGCATGTTGGTGAGGGAGAAAATGAAGGATTGTTTGACGGCATCGAGTTCGGTGAGCGTCAGGTTGCATTCATCGAGCTGGCCGTCCTGCAGGCGGGCACTAAAGATATCGCTGATGAGGTTGGCGGTGCGCACCGGGGTCGGCTTGTCCAGCGAGCGCGAGGCGGCTTCGCAGGAGTCGGCGAGCATCAGGATGGCCATTTCACGGTTTTTTGGACGCGGGCCTTCGTAGCGGTAATCCTTGTCGTTGATGGTGCTGGATCCGGTCTGCTCTTTCTTCTGTATGGTTTTGGCACGGTGATAGAATACGGATACCAGACTGGTCCCCTGGTGCTGTTGAATCCCGTCGATAATGACCGGCGGCAGTTTATGTTTTTTTGCCAGTGTGACTCCCTCTTTGATGTGGGAGACGATGACCAGAGTGCTCATGCTCGGTGCGAGGTCGTCGTGCGGGTTGGCTGTGAACTGGATGTTCTCGCTGAAGAAGCCCGGTTTGACCAGTTTTCCGATGTCGTGGAAGTAGGCGCAGACGCGCAGTTGCAGGCCGTTGGCCCCGATGGCTTCGGCGGCATTCTGGGCCAGACTGGCCACCATCAGAGAGTGATGATAGGTGCCGGGGGCATTGAGCGCGAGACTCTGCAGGAGTGGGTGGCTGAGGTCGGAGAGTTCGAGAAGTTTGATGTCGGTGGTGATGTCAAAGAGGTGTTCGAAGAGCGGGATCAGCAGCAGGGCGAGCAGGGCGCAGGCCAGTCCACTGATCAGAGCGGTGGTGAGCTGGGAGAGTATAATCCACCATGACGGCTGGTTGAGTACGGCGAGAATCAGGACGAAGAAAATTTTGACTGTCCCGATCCACAGGCCCGCGCGGAACAGACTGCTGCGGCGTTTGACATCGCGCGTGGTGTACACAGCGGTGACAGAGACCAGCAGGCCAAGCACAAACACCTCGAAGCTGTTTCCCAGCAAGGCGGCCAGTGCAAAACTGGTCCAGAGGCCAACCAGAATCCCTGGAATCCCGCCGAGCAGAATGGCGGCGAGAATAGGGGCAATGGAGAGTGGGATGGCATAGTTGAGCACGGCGGGCGGCAGGATCTGCAGATTGAGACTCAGTGTCAGAAGAAGTTTGCCGATTAAGAGAGGCAGGGCGGAGAGGGTTAGCATCAACAGGGCGCGTCGTCGGTTGTGCAACAGGTGTTTTGAAACCACGCCGGTGATGGCGATCGTCAGGCCAAGGCCGATGAGCAACAGGAGCCCGCTGGCGACGACCCGCTGGATGCGCTCTGCGGAGGATTCCAGTTTGCTGACGCGCTGATCGTGTGCTGTAAGCCAACTGAGGGTCTGTTCGCTAACGGGATCGCCGCTTCGCACGAGAATCGAACCGCTCTCAATCGGTTCCATCACCGGGTCTACCAGTTCCATGGCCTGCGCCCGGCGTTCGGCGGTGATGGCGGCATCGTGAATCACGTTGGGTTGCAGCCAAGGGGTGATGAGAGAACGGATGATTTGCTCGTCGCGAACTTCCGGGGGAAGCTGGTGGACCAGGGTGGCCACAGCGGTTTGTAGAGCGGTTGAGTGGGGAACAAAGCTATTGATTGGGCGGATGGTTTCGGTGGTTTCTCCTCGCACGGCGATGGTTTCGTTGGGGGCGGTGCTGTTAAATCGGGTGGTGAGGTCATATTCGCTGATAATGCCCTGTTCGATGGAGCTGGATAGCGCGCTGAGGATGAGGGCCGACAGGTCGATTTCCTGAGAGGGAAGGATGCGTAGCAACTCCTCGGGAGTCAGAGAAATAGAGAGCTGTCCGAGCCAGCCTTCAATGGCATCGCTGATGAGAGCCTTCCGTTCTGGATCGGTGGCCGTGCGCAGGGTGTGGAGGCGTGGAAGCAGTTTGGCGAGGTTGTTTTTTGCGTTGTCGATTCCGGAACGGTCGATGTCAAAAACCGGCAGGATATCGTCGGCGCGCGCGCGTCTGGCCAGTTCGGTTGCTGAAAGCGTTTCCGCAGAGAAATCAATCGATGCGACGATGGTTTCCGGAGCCTGCTGACCCAGAACGAGTTCCTGGGGTCGAAGGAACCGTCCACTATAGAAGAGGGCCGTGACCCCCAGCCAGAGCACCAACACCCCCAGCAGGTTGAAGAGCGGGAAGCGAGGTCGCTTTTTGCGGGCGGTCAAATCTTTCGTCGCAGCAACGCGTTTTGTTTTTTTCTCAATTTTTTTCATTTAAAATCCTCGGTTCGATCCCCGCAGTTCAAATTCTGTGCCGCTGGTAGGCGCGAATGATTTTCTGGACGAGTGGGTGGCGGACGACATCTTCGTCACGGAGTTTGATAAAGGCCAGACCCTCAATTTTCTGCAGGGCATGCTCCGCTTCCAGCAGGCCGGAATTTGATTGATCCGGCAGGTCGATCTGCGTGGGGTCGCCGGTGATAACGGCCTTGGAATCGAAGCCGAGGCGGGTCAGAAGCATCATCATCTGCTTGGTGGTGGTGTTTTGCGCTTCATCGAGGATGACGAATGCATGGTTGAGCGTTCGCCCGCGCATATAGGCTAGCGGTGCCACTTCGATCACGCCGCGCTCCATCAGCTTTTCAATATCAGAAGCGGGCAGCATATCGTGCAGTGCATCATAGAGCGGGCGCAGGTAGGGGTCGATTTTTTGTTGCAGGTCGCCGGGCAGGAATCCGAGTGCTTCGCCCGCCTCAATGGCCGGGCGGGTCAGAATAATCCGGCTGACCTCGTCGGTCAGCAGGGCGGAGATGGCGGCGGCCATCGCCAGATAGGTTTTTCCGGTTCCAGCCGGGCCCAGTCCAAAGGTAACGGCATGGTTTTGGATGGCATCGAGATAAATTTGCTGGCCGGGTGTGCGTGGGAAAACGGGTGCTTTGCGCGGGCTGACGTCGATGCGCATCGAAGCAAACGATTTGAGAACGTCTTCGCGGCCCTGCTCGAAGGCATTCAGGGCATGCGCGACCAGGATGCTGTTGAGCGGCAGGCCGCGATCACGCGCGGCGCGCAGCTCTTCAAAGAAGCGTGCAGCTTCTTCGGGGCGTTCGCCTTCGATTTTGAGCCAGGTGTCGCGTGCGGTCAGCGATACGCCGAAAGCCCGCTCCACATCCGAGAGGATCGGGGTGGGGAGGGCGGTCAGGTCGTTCGCCTCACGGGCGTTGTCGAAATGGAGTGTTTGTTCACTCATTGAAGGAGAAACGGTACGCCTTTCCGGGGGGCGGGGTCAATTTGCAACTGCATTGCATTATTTCACAATCACCTGCTCATCGCCGAGGATCACCCTTTGCCCGCGACGGATTTTTTTTCGCAGGCGGGTCTCCACATCGCCATCGACGGTGACGAGCCCTTCGGCAATCATCCTTTTCGCCTCGCCGCCGGTTCCGCACAGGTGCGTCGCTTTGA
Organism: Verrucomicrobiota bacterium; assembly: GCA_030619095.1. Classification (GTDB taxonomy): domain Bacteria; phylum Verrucomicrobiota; class Kiritimatiellia; order Kiritimatiellales; family Tichowtungiaceae; genus Tichowtungia. The sequence continues at coordinate 3,728 of JAUXCB010000015.1, forward strand.
GCAGTTGGAAGAGAGCAATCTGTTCGCCAGTCAGCGTAAATTCAACCATGTTTTTTCCTCAGTGTTTTGACCGCTTCCCAGTCCCGCAGGGCGCAACGGCGACGGTGATACAGTTTGCTCACTTTTTCTTCGAGAGTTTTCCAATCCTCGGAAGAGGGTGGGGTGTCGTAGTCCCACGGCTCCTCATCCGCACGTTTGAACTGCCACTTCACCTTTCCCTGTCCCGGGAATAGAACGCGCACGGTCCGTCGGACTCCCTCGTCGAGAGTCTCTTTCCATTCTATATTTCTTTTCATTCTCAGCTCGCTTTTGTTATCAAAGAAAACTTTAACCGTTCGAGTACGATCAATGGAAAACCTTTTTACATCATTTGTTCATTTTCAGGAGTTGCTGAGTCATCACCCCATGTTCGCGGCGGGGCTTCTTTTGATGGCGGGGCACCTGATCGGAAAGCTGGCGACCCTGATCAAATTCCCTGAAATTACCGGGTATATTGTGGCCGGTCTGCTGGTCGGAGAGTCGGTCACCGGGATTTTTCCGGATCACATGAACGAATCGTTCAAGATCATTACGGAAGTGGCGCTCGGGCTCATCGCGCTCACCATCGGGGCGGAGTTTTCTGCGGCCAAGCTCAAGCGGATCGGGCGTGCGGCCGTGATCATTACTGCGGTTCAAATTGTGGCTACGTTCGTGGCGGTCACGGGCGCGATGCTCCTGTTGGGTGTGGAGACCCCCTTTGCACTGCTTTTGGGTGCGGTCGCCACGGCAACCGCACCGGCGGCCACGGTGGCTGTCGTGCAGGCGTTGCGTGCCCGCGGCCGGTTTGTTGACTATTTATACAGCGTGGTGGCGCTCGACGATGCGGGCTGTGTCATTCTGTTTAGCGTGGTATTCGCTTTCACGGTGCGCATGCTGGGCGCCGGTGGCGAGACAGCCAGCGTGGCATCCGGGGTTCTACACGCATTCATGGAAGTAGGGTTTTCCTTGCTGATGGGTGCCCTGAGCGGGTTCCTTCTTCACAAAATGACGAAAAATAAGCAGGGAACGAATGAGATTCTGATTATTTCGCTCAGCCTCATTTTCATCACCACCGCCTGTTCCATTGTATTTCATCTCTCCCCGCTACTAACCAATATGGCGGCGGGCAGTGTGCTGGTGAATCTTTCCGCCCGCAACCATCGCCTCTTCCGGATTCTTGAGCCGATCACGCCGCCGCTTTATGCCCTTTTCTTTGTGATCGCGGGTACCGAACTTAAGCTCGACGTCATTTTGCGCGGTGACATTCTGCTGCTGGGATCGGTTTATATCCTTGCACGCGGCCTCGGAAAATACGGAGGGGTCTGGGCCGGCTGCGCGATGAGCAATATCGGCAGGCCCATTCGCGGGAATCTCGGCTGGTGTATGCTGCCTCAGGCCGGAGTGGCCATTGGACTGGTTCTGCTCATTCAGGCCTCGCCGCTGATGAATGGCCTTCCTCCGGAGCAGGAGGCACTCATCCATAATATGGTGAACATCGTTCTCCTTTCCGTTTTTATCAATGAGATGGTCGGCCCGCCGCTTTCCAAAATGGCCATCATTCGAGGCACTCAGATAGAGGAGACCCCATGAACCTATATGACATTACCAGCGAGAGAGCCTGCGCGGTGAATCTGCAAGCCAAGACCCGCGAGGAGATTCTCCGTTCCATTGCCAAACAGGCCAAACAGATTCCGGCCTTTGCTGAGGTGGGCGAAGAGGAGATCTATCAGGGGCTTCTTACGCGCGAAGAGCAGGGGAGCACGGGCTTTGGCGGCGGGATGGCGATTCCTCATGCCCGCTTCGAAAAGGCCACAGAATTTGCCTTTTTTATTGTCACCACCCGGCGGGGGGTCGACTTCGATGCCATGGATAAGAAGAAGGTGAAGGTCTTTTTTGTTCTGCTCGGCCCGGCCGATGGCGTACGCGAGCACCTGCAGATTCTCGCCGCCGTCTCCAACGTCATCGCGCGCACGAACATTACCAAAGAGCTACTGACCGCCACGACCCGTTCCGTGGCGTATGAACTGTTTCTCAGCAAGACGCAGGACAAAAAACCGAAGCAGGTTCAGGAAAAACAAAAACTGTTACAGGTGATCCTCTATGAAGATACCTTCTTCTATGACCTGCTCGAATTTTATATCGAGGAGGGGGTCGAGGGAGCCACCGTCATTGAATCGTCCGGTATGGGGCAATACATTTCTAACATTCCGCTCTTCGCCAGTTTTATTGGCTTTATGAACGAAGATAAAAACCGGAGCCGAACCATACTGGCGATGGTGCCCGAAAGCCGGGTCAATGAACTGATTCAGGGAATCGAGCGGATTACCGGCGACCTCGATACAAAACAGGGCGCGATGGTTCTAGTGGTCGATGTGGCCTTTTCCAAGGGCACGATGAAAATGTTGTAGAAGGAAAATAAAATGATTCATTTGATAAAAGGGATTCTGATGATTGGGATGGCTTGGATGCTCACAGGCTGTAAGCCGGAGACACCTGTCGCCTCGTTCGACGGCGCGCGCGCCTTTGCGGAGACGGAGGCCCTCGTGCAGTTCTCCCCGCGTGATGCAGGCACCGGCAATGGCCGCCGCGCAGCGGTTCATCTGAAAACCCGGCTGGAAGCACTGGGGATAAAGACGGTCATCGATACATTTACCGAAGAGACGCCGGCAGGAAAAATGGTGTTCAACAATGTGCTCGGGCGCCTGCCGGGCAAAACAAACCGGCTGATCATTTTGGCGTCGCACTTCGACACCAAGGCCGGGATTTGTCCTGACTTCCAGGGCGCGAACGACTCCGGCTCCAGCACGGGGGTCCTGCTGGAGCTTGCCCGGGTTCTTTCCGAACGCGCGCCGTTTGAAACCGAGTTCATGTTGGCATTGTTCGATGGCGAAGAGTGCCGCTCAGAATACAGTCCGCAGGATGGCCTGCACGGCAGCCGCCGGTTGGCCCGGCAGATTGTCGAGGGCGGAGGCGCCGGGCTGGTGGAGGCGGTGATCCTGCTCGATATGGTCGGAGACAAGAATCTGAACATCACGGTGCCGCGCAACAGTTCGCAGACGTTGGTGAAAGAGCTTTTTTCTGCAGCGCAGGAGGTGGGTGCACGGCCGGCATTCAGCCTGGGGCGGGGTGCCATTCTGGATGATCATGTTCCGTTCCTGCTGGCCGGGATGCCGGCTGTGGATGTGATTGACTTTGAATACGGCTCCGTGCCGGGCCTCAACGACTACTGGCATACCCGCAAAGACACGTTGGATAAACTCTCGGTCGAAAGCATGCAGACGGTCGGGGATGTGGTTTTGCGGATGGTGGAAAACCTGCAGTGATGCGTAGCAAAATAGTCTACGTGCCCATTGCCGACAATCGGGTATCCACGTCGTTTACTTCCCAATGAGTTTCTCCAATGCGTTGCGCAGGTGAGGAACGGTGAAGCTCTCCGTTTCAATTTCGGTGAAGCGCCGCGCAATCTGCGTCGGATGATGCGCATCAGAAAAACGGACGATAGGCCATTTTTCGGCTCCGATTGGAATTTTCGGGGCGAGCACCTCGAGTGCATCGTACGGCAGGTCGGGCAGAAACCCAAGTTGCGCAATGGCCCCGAAGAAGTCCCGGTCAATATGGGATGGAATGCAGAGCGCTCCGGCATCGCGGGCCATCGGAACCAGATCAAAAAATGAGATATCGGAGGCTGCAAATAACAGTTTTTCTGCAAATCCGGAGATCTCTTCATCCACGGTTATAATCGGTTGCTCTCCGAACCGGCTTGGATCGTTGGGAACGTCGATGATGGAGTCATAGATTCTCCGGCCAAATTCGAGCGCGGGATCCAGCTGGTCGAAGAGACAGAGGGTATGCACTTCTTCGGAGGAGGTGGCTTCGATTCCATAGAGACAGGGCATTTTTGCCTCGGCGCAGGCTTCATGAAATGCGGGAAGATTTTCCACGCAGCCGTGGTCGCTCAGCGCAATACAGTCGAGTCCCGCAGCGTGCGCTTTGGCCACAATCGTGCGCGGTGACATCTCGAGCGATGCACAGGGCGAGAGGCAGGAGTGAATATGAAAATCGATCCGGGCTTTCATGGTCTTTAGCGGATGGCGGCGGCCACCGTGCAGGTTGTATTGAACTGGTTCTCCGGCGTGGTAAAGAGGGGGATGCCTTCCTGCGCGGCGGCATCGACCACATCGGGCGCGACCGTCCGCCCATGGCAGAAAATAACGGCGGCGGCCCCGGAGAGCGATGCAACGGCAAGGGTGTTTTTATGGGCCTGAATGGTGATGAGCACCTGACCCTCTTTGAGGTGAGCCATGACATCGCTGAGCAGGTCGGAGGTGTAGCCGCCAGCCAGCTCGGCATCCTCAAATTGAGGTTGCAAGCAATGGAAGCCAAGGGATTCAAGGTCACTGATTTTCATAATACGTTTCCTTTGGGATCTTTCTTTGCGATGCGTCACTCTTCATTTTCCAAATAGACAATGGCCTTCACCATGGTTCCCATTTCGAGTCCGGATTGTATGTCGAACTGATCGGATACCCGCTTCACGTTGGGGAGTCCCATCCCGGCACCGAAGCCCTGAGAGCGAATCCAGTCGTTGGCGGTGGAAAAGCCTTCGCTCATGGCTGCGTCCACATCGGGAATGCCGGGGCCAAAGTCGTTGGCGGTGATGCGGACGCGTCTGTCATCGACCAGCACGGTGAAGGTTCCGCCGTGTGAGTGCGCAACAATATTGATTTCAAGTTCGTAGCTGGCAATCGCTGCGCGACGAATCACCTTGGCGGGAATGCCGCGTGCCTTCAGGTTTTTTTTCAGCTCTGCCGAGGCGCGTCCCGCATGGTCAAAATCATAGCGGGAAAGTGGGTAGATTCGGTGAAATGTCGCCATCTCTTCGGCCCGGCCCGAGGTGGATTCTCCCTCCTCGATTTCATTGAGCTGGCGGGAGAGTTCACGGATCAGTGCCAGATTGATATTGCGCGGCGTAATAATTCCGACCAGCTCATTTTTCTGATCCACAACCGGAAAGCGCCGGAATGAATAGTTGCTAAATGCGGACATGGCGAAGCTCAACGGCACATCGTCGCTCAAAGTTTGCACATCAGGAATCATGTGCTGGGTTACCGGATCATCAATGTGCCCATCGATGAAGGCATTCATGATGTCGTGCATGCTGATGATGCCGACCACATGGCGGTCATCGACCACCGGCACGCCGCTGATTCCATTTTTTTTCATGATCTGCTGCACTTCATGCATGGTGCAGTTGCGTGTGATCGCAAAGACCTTGGAGGTCATCACATCTCGTACTTTCAAGCCGCAAGCGAGTTCTCGAATACGGAGTGAAAAGTCATCAAGGGGTTGCGGGACATCGTTCATAAAGCCTTTTTTAGCTGTCCGATCCAGACGCACGAATCGAATTTGGATGCGGTGCTGCGGAAAAGCGGCATGTCGTGCTGCCGGGCGGCGGCCTCCAGGCCGGGGGGTGCCTGTCGGCGATGCACCAGGACAATGGCTACGGCTCCCACCAGCTCGGCTGTGCGCACGACTTGCGGTGAGGTCAGTGAGGTAAGCAACACTTGCTCATGGCCCTCGCTGACGAGAATATCGCTAATGAGATCCGAGGCGAACACCTCCTTAATTTCCAGTTTTTCCCACTCCTCCGGCGCATACAGAAGGGTGGCATCGAGGGTTTCAACAATTTGTTTTAAATTCATCTCTATATCCCTATTGCACCCAGCGGATGATTGGAAGTTTTTTAGGCTGAAAAGGGTTCCTGTTTCTTATGAGGAGGACGCCCCTATTTTCTGGTTTTAACCGGGCGGGCGCGATTGGGGAAGAGCTCGCGGCAGAGTCCGCATCGGGTTCCGTCGCATCTGCGGGCGGAGCAGTGTTCGCGTCCGTAGAGAATCAGCTGAATGTGCAGCTTGTTCCACCGCTCGGGCGGGAAAAGTTTTTTGAGATCCTTCTCGGTCTGCACGACGTTTTTTCCGTTGGTGAGTTTCCAGCGTTGTGCGAGGCGGTGGATGTGCGTGTCGACCGGGAAGGCGGGAACCCCGAATGCCTGCGCCATGATGACGGACGCAGTTTTGTGGCCGACACCCGGCAGTTTTTCCAAGCCCTGGAAACTGTCGGGCACGTTGCCATCGTGTTCAGCGACGAGGATTTTCGACGTCTCATAAATCGCTTTGGATTTGTTGTTGGCCAGCCCGCAGGTCGCGATCAGCTTGCGGATTTTCTCCTGCCCGAGCCTGGCCATCTTTTCGGGCGTGTCGGCGGCGGCGAACAGAGCGGGCGTCACTTCATTGACCCGTTTGTCGGTGCACTGCGCGGAGAGAATGACGGCGATGAGCAGTGTATAGGCATTTTTGTGGTCGAGCGGAACCTCCACCGCCGGATACAGTTCATCCAGCTGTTTTCCAATGATTTCCGCCCGTTCTGCTTTTGTGCTCATGGGGAAGATTGTAGGCGGGATCACAGGATAGACAAGATTCTCTCTCTCCGGTTTGTTCTGTTCATCCAATGAAAAACAAAGGAACCTACACTCGACCAACGGGAGAGAGGCCGCGTTATTGCGCGTCATTGTAAACTTGTAGGACACGCTTCCCGTACTCGGGAGCGTGTGTGCTCCTGCCCGTGCGTGGGACACAAGCTCTCTGAATACAGAGAAGCTTGTCCTACAAAACAACCCTCCGTTATTCAAAAAAGAGGACATGTGATAAAAGCGATAATATCATGATCAGCCCCGAGTGAAACGACGGATAATTTTCGAAGGAAATAACGAAGTGGTTCAAATCATTTTCTGGTTGGATCAGGTTTTAATCAAAGAATTTTCCTCGCAGAGGCGCAGAGTTCGCGGAGCGCATCATTCTGAATCCAAAAACCTTTGCGTTCTCTGCGCCTCTGCGAGGGAGACTTTTCATTATCTTGTTTATCCTGTTCATCCGGTCAAAAAACAGTAGTCTTGTGGCATGAAACGTCAGGAATTTGTAGATCAATTGCTGAAGCGGGCAAAAGGAACGCCCGGAACGCGTGGCGAGGCATTTGCGCCCGCCAATATCGCGCTTTGCAAATATTGGGGAAAGCGAAATGCAGAGCTCAATCTGCCGGTGAATTCGAGTCTGTCGATTTCGCTCGGAAAGCTCGGCACACGCACGATCATTAAATTTTCCAAAACATCCGACCGGATCTTTCTGAACGGCAAGCCCGCGCCCAAAGCGTTTGCCGAACGTCTTTCGACCTATCTGGATCTTTTTCGTCCAGAGGGATTGTTTTTTGAAGTGCGGACAAAAAATAATATCCCGACTGCGGCGGGGCTGGCGTCGTCGGCCTCCGGCTTTGCTGCGCTGGTCAAAGCGCTTGATGATCTGATGGGGTGGGGGTTTACCCCCCGTGAGCTTTCCCTGCTGGCACGCCTTGGCAGCGGCAGCGCGGCGCGCTCGCTCTACGACGGCTTTGCGGTGTGGCACGCGGGCCAGCGGCCCGATGGCATGGACAGCTATGCGGAAGGGCTTTCCAATGTTTGGGACGATCTGCGCGTGGGGATTCTTGAAGTGTCCAGAGTTCGGAAAAAAACCGGATCGACCGAGGGGATGAACCGGACCCGCGAGACCTCTGAGCTTTATCGGTCCTGGCCCGCGCAGGCGCAGTGCGACTACGACGAGTTGCGCACGGCGATTGCGGCAAAGGATTTTCCGATGTTTGGAAAAACAGCCGAAAACAATGCCCTGGCGATGCACGCCACGATGATGGCCGCCTGGCCGCCGCTCTGCTACTGGAAGCCGCAGTCGGTTTCGCTGATGCAGAAAGTGTGGAAAGCGCGCGAGGCGGAGCTGGAACTCTATTTTACGATGGATGCCGGGCCAAATTTGAAACTGCTTTTCCTTACAGGCGATCAGGCCGCAGTTCGCAGGCTTTTCCCGAAGGTTCAGATCGTCAACCCGTTTTTGTAGAAGTCGGAGGCCAAGCGGTCTTAGGA
>JAUXCB010000057.1 GCA_030619095.1 Verrucomicrobiota bacterium
CAGGGCAGCGTCCTCGGCAGTGGAGCCGGGAGCTGCAGCATGGCTTTGGCTTTTTCAACCGAAGCGATATTGCGGACTTTAGCTTTTTCCTGCGCTTTGGCCATCGCGTTCATGATGGACGGGATACCGATGGCGGCCAACAGACCGATGATCGCAACAACGATCATGACTTCAACCAGTGTAAAACCTTTTTTATTTTTCATGTTTTTTTCCTTTTTTATTTTTATTTATTTATTAAACCGGCTTGTGTTTTGTGCTTGGGTCGTTCGTTTTGTGAACCGGTGCTCTTAAGGGCCTCTAAACAAGCAGGCCTTGTGCCAGAAGATATTTATTTATATCTGTAATTTCAAGCTAAAAGGTCAACATACTATATCTTGTGTAAATCGGAGATTTTTTCATGAAAACACACAATTATCGTCTGTTAACAATGTAATTGTTTTCCCCGTTTTTGAGGTTTTCTCAAAAAAGAAAGAGAGGTAGCCACCAAGTCACGAAGACTCGAAGGGCAATTCAAAAACAACGTAAATGAAAACCTTCGTGATTCTTGGTGGCTTTGAGGCTTCGTGGCAGGAACTCTGATAACCAAATAACTGTCTTTTTCCCGAAGCTTCGGGGCAAAAGACCCTATTCCCCGTTTTTTTTCTGGGGGAGCTTGCGGTAGAGGGTGGCCAGGCTGATCCCCAGTTCCTCCGCTGCTTTCTCTTTGTCGCCGGCCACGTTATCAATTGTCCGCTGCAGAAATTCGTTTTCTTTGTCGTGCAGGAACGCTTTGAGGGATTTGCCCTTAAACTGGTCGCGGCGGCTGGTGATGACCCCGGAGCGGATTCCAGCTTCAACCGCATCGACGATTTTTGCAGGAAGTGTTTCTTTGGTCAGAGAGCCGTTTTGCGCAAAGGTGAGCGCATGCTGAATGGCGTTTTCAAGTTCCCGCACATTGCCGGGCCAGTTGTAGTTATCCAGAATTTCCTGTGCATTACGGTCCAGCAGGGGAAGCTCGACATCGGGGCCGCTTTCTTTCCGCAGGATGTGGTCAATGAGGGGGAGAATATCCTCCGGGCGGGTGCGCAGGGGCGGAATGTCGATGCTGATGACGCTGAGGCGATAGTAGAGATCTTCGCGGAATTTATCCTGCTCGATGAGACTTTCGAGCTTTTCGTTGGAGGCGGCGATGATGCGCACATCCACTTCGGTGTGGTCGGAGCCGCCGACTTTCCGGATTTTTTTATCCTGTAGTACGCGGAGGAGTTTGGACTGGATGTCGAGCGGCATCGAACTGATTTCGTCGAGGAAAAGGGTTCCACCGTGTGCGGCTTCAAACAAGCCGATTTTTGTGGATGAAGCTCCGGTGAAGGCTCCTTTGACGTGTCCAAACATTTCTGATTCCATCAGCTGGGCGGGCAGGGCCGCGCAGTTGACGGCCATGAAGGTTTTGTCTTTTCGCGGGCTGTAACGGTGGAGGGCGCGGGCAACCAGCCCTTTGCCGGTTCCGCTTTCACCGTAGACGAGCACGGTGGTGTTGGTGGGGGCGACGCGCTCGACCATATCGCAGACTTTACGCATGCCGGGGCTCTCGGCGATAATCCCGTCGAGTTTTTCCAGATGCACGATTTGGGACTTGAGCGTTTTGTTTTCGGTGAGGGCGTTGTAATATTCCAGCGCACGCTGAACTGTTAGAACCAGTTCGTCCAGTTTGAAGGGTTTGGTGATGTAGTCGAATGCGCCGTTTTTCATGGCTTCGACTGCGGTGCTGACGGTGCCGTAGGCGGTGAGCATAATCACGCCCATATCGGCATAGGATTCACTCGCTTTGCTCAACAGCTCCATTCCGTTAATCGGAGTCATGTTGATGTCGGAGATCATCAGGTCGAATGTTTCGGTCTGAAGAAGCTGCAGGGCTTTCTCGCCGTCGCCGGCCGGTGTGGTGTCATACCCTTGCCCCGTGAGAATTTTGTTGAGCAGGTTTAAAATGGTCGGTTCATCGTCTACGATCAGGATACGTGGCATAGTTTACCTATTTCTTATTGTTGAAAAACAGAACGTTATCATTTTCGAGAATTCTCGTCTATAGGGAAAGTGCGGGGAATCCAGAGATCAGAGGACAGAAGACAGAGGGCAGCGAGAAGGAATGTCCAATAACCAATAACGAATATCCAAATTTCCAAGGCTTGGAAAAATGAATCACACAAGCTCCAAGCATTGGAAGCTTTTTGGATATTGGATGTTGAGTGTTGGGTATTGGATGTTGACTCTGACCCTTGACCCCTATCTCCTGACCTCAGACCTCAGACCTCAGACTGCTGGCACCTTTCATTCCCTGATCGATATCCATTTGGATGAGATCGTGAATGTCTTTGGGTGAAAATTCCGCATAATCGAGAAAGTTTTGAATCACTTTATCCATCCGGACAGACTCCGTGATAATTTGTTGGCACACCTCTGCGCGTTCTGCTTTGACATCTTCTGTGAGTGGTTTTTTCAGGTTGAGTTGAAGTAGCTGTACGGCCCCGGAAATGCCGGTGAGCGGGGTCCGGATCTGGTGGGCCATCTCTTTGGCCATATTTTCCGCCGCCTTGATTCGTTCGCTCTGGCGGGTCTGGTCCTGCAGTCTCAGGAATTGGGAAAGGTCATTGAAGTTGAGGATGCGGGTCTCGACCTGTGTGTTGGGTTTTGCCTGTGCGTTGGGAACCGCCTCGGCGGGCAGGGTCAGGCACTCGTCTTCCATGCTGACCGGGAAGACCGACCCGTCCGAGCGGCGGAAGTAGTTGGAGGCTCCGCGCAGGTCGGTGTCCGAAGGGTTCACTTCAGACGGTTTGAGGTGAATGGAGGAGAGGTTTTTGTCGACCAATCCGGATTCATCACGACCGAGCAGAACGCAGGCGCGGGTATTGGCCATCAGGATTTTATCATCCGAATCAAGCAGGAGCAGACCGGTTTTTATATTCTCGAAAATACTCTGAGTGATTTCACGGAACTGGGTCTCTTTTTTGCTGATGTAATCGCATCGCCGCGAGACATAGGCGCTGGCGACGCCGAAAATGATGAAAATTCCAATACGTAACAGCATCGCCCCCGAGGTGTTGACCAGTTCCAGGGAGCTGCCGGTTGCCGAATAGTCCATCAGGATGTTCTGTGACATCAGCAGGATGACGAGCGTGTAGGAAACAATGGAAAGCACGGTGATCTGAACCGTCTGTTTGAGCGGGAGGATGATGCCCGCCGAAAGAATAATCAGCGGATAAAGGAGAATGAGGAAGTCATGGCCCCGGCCCCCGGTGAAATAGACCAGCCCGGAGACGAGTACGAGATCCACGAGGAACTGCAGCGGTGCCAGTTGCCGCATTCGATCCTGATTTCGCATCCAGAGCGAGTAGGGAATGGTGATGATATAGGCAAAGGCAATGAATGCGTAGAAGGCGATGCCATCCTGTGCGAAGACAAAGGAAAGGAAAATCAAAAAACCGCTGAGGGTCAGCAGGCGTCCGCCCAGCATTCCCATCATAGCGGTCCACATCGCGGTTCGTACGTTGGATTCCGACAGGCTGTTTTTCATAGAGCTTGTTTCTAGCTACATCACCAGTTCGGACATCCTGAAGATCGGCAGGAACATACAGATGACAATCCCTCCGATGATGACTCCGATAAAAACCATCAGCAGGGGTTCGAGGAGGGAGGTGAGCCCTTCAAGCATCGTATCGACCTCTTCCTGATAGAAATCGGCGAGTTTGCCGAGCATCTCTTCGATTTTTCCGGTCTGCTCACCAGCAGAAAGCATATGAATCAGCATTTTTGGGAACGCGGGGTTGTTTTCGAGGGTTGAGGAGAGCGTGTTGCCTTCTTCGACGGCAGTACGCGCATCAAGAATCGCACCGCCAACCACCCTGTTTCCCGTGGCGACACCGACGATGCCCATGGCCTGAATAATCGGCACACCGCTATTCAGGAGTTGGGCAAACGTGGAGGCGAAACGCGCGATGGCGATTTTCTGTGTCAGGTCGCCAAGCAGTGGAAACTTCAGCTTGACCGCATCGATTGTGTACGCACCCCCTTTGGTGTTCGCGTAGCGGCGAAAGCCGTAGATGAATGTGATGGTTGCGGCCAATACAATGTACCAGTAGTTGGTGATAAAATTGCTGATGTTAAGAAGCATTTGTGTGGGGCCGGGGAGTCCCTGCCCGAAGCCGCCGAACATATCCGCGAAGACCGGAACAATAAAGATAATCAGCAGCGTTGAGATGATCAACGCAACACACATGACCACGGTCGGATACATCATGGCCGATTTTACCTTGCTGATCAGCCGGTTGGACGCTTCGAGAAAGCCCGCCACCCGGTCGCAGGTTTCGGCCAGCATCCCGCCGGTTTCCCCCGCACGCATCATGTTCACATACAACTCGTCGAACACCTGCGGATAGTCGGCCAGCGCCTCCGAATACATCGCGCCGCCTTCGACCTTCATCCGGACTCCCCCCAGCACATCGCAGAATGCTTTGCGTGTGCTTTGATCCTGAAGCGCAACAATCGACTGGACCAGCGGCATTCCCGAGGAGAGCATGGCGGAGAGCTGCCGGGTATATACCGGAAGCTCTTTCCTGCGAATGACTCCCGCGCCGCGGACTTTCTGCTTTCGTTTTTTCTCGGTTGATTCTGCCATGAGGGCTCCTGTTTTTTTTCAATATCCAATCGCTTGTTCGTTTTTATTCGCTGGTCACACGGACGACTTCGTCGATGGTCGTAATGCCGTCTCGCACCTTCTGCAAGCCCACTTCACGCAGGGTCGTCATCCCCTTTTCTACGGCGATCTCACGGATCGCAGTGGCTTCGGATGTTTTTAGAATCATCGCCTTGATGTCGTCGTCAATCAGGAGAATTTCCATTAGCGCACCCCGTCCCTTATAGCCGATGCCTCCGCATTTTGGACAGCCGTTGGCCGTGAAGAAGGTGGTGCCCTCGAACCGTTCGGGGTCGAGGTGGTTTCGGCGAAGGATTTCGACGGGCAGGGCCATCTCTTTTTTACAGAAGGGGCAGAGCTTGCGGTAGAGGCGTTGTGCCTGCGTCATCACCAGCGAGGAAGAGAGCATGAACGGCTCAATTCCCATATAGGCCATGCGCGCAATCGCGCCAGCGGCATCGTTGGTGTGCAGCGTGCTCAACACCAGATGACCGGTCAGTGCGGCTTGCACCGCGATGGAGGCCGTTTCGGCGTCACGGATTTCCCCGATCATCACGATGTCGGGGTCTTGACGAAGAATGGAGCGAAGCCCGGCCGCAAACGTCAGCCCGACCTCCGCACGAGTTTGCACCTGATTGATGCCGCCCAGCTGATACTCCACCGGGTCTTCAACCGTGATAATATTGACATCCTCTTTGTTCACTTCCTGCAGTGCAGAATAAAGCGTAGTGGTTTTTCCGCTTCCGGTCGGGCCGGTCACCAGCAACATGCCGTGCGGTTTGGCAACGGCAAATGTCAGGTCTGCAAATGGTTTTGGGTCGAGGCCAAGCGCTTCGAGGCTGGGTGCCAGCGCGGTTTTGTCGAGAATACGCATGACGATTTTCTCGCCGTGGATGGTGGGCAGGTAACTGACGCGGATATCGACCTCTTTGCTTAACGCCTTGATTTTGAACCGGCCATCCTGCGGGATGCGCCGCTCGGCGATATCGAGGTTGGCCATAATCTTGATGCGCGAAGAGATGGCCGACTGCACCCCTTTAGGTGGGCTGGGGTTTTCGTAGAGAACCCCGTCGACGCGGTAGCGCAGACGGATTTTCTTTTCCATCGGCTCAATGTGAATATCACTGGCGTGCTTGCGGAGTGCCTCAATCAGGATCGAGTTGACGATTCGGATGACCGGTGCGTCCTCGGCGTTTTCCAGCATCTCATCGAGGTTCTCGTGGCTGGTTTCGTCTTGACCGACTTCCAGGTCGCTGTCGTCCTCAATATCGCGGAGGATATCCTCAAGCGCCATCGCGGAATCTTTATTCACTATTTCAAGGAGAGCGATCAGCTCCTTTTCGTCGACGATTACCGGGAAAACCTCATAGTCGATCTGCATTTTGAGGTTTTCGATCCCCATAATATTGAAGGGGTCGGCGACAGCGACGGTGAGTAACTTTCCGGTTTTGCAGATCGGCAGCATTTTGAGCTGTGCCCAACTTTGTCGCGGAAGCAGGTCGACCAGATCGCCATCGGGCAGGAAGCCAGCGAGGGTGATCGGGGGCATTTCGAGGTATTGAGCCTTGGCCAGAACAATCGCGCTGTCGGGAACCAGGCCGGCCTCAACGAGGGCCTCTTCCAGTGCAATGTTTTTGCTGTCGGCCTCTGCGCGCGCCTTGTTGAGTTCCTCGTCAGGAACGGGAAAGCGTTTCAGCAGGACGTCGATCAATGATTTATAGATGGCTTCTGTCATAATATCCGAGCCCAATAGTTAGCAGAAACGATGCCAAGGGCAAAGAAGGACTTTACTATTTCGAACTTCGGATGTTGAAAAACGGTATAGAACCTGCTTTTCTTTTCGCACAAGCGAGAGGAGACATTTCATGGCGGAAGAAGCGAAAAAAGAGGAATCCGAACAACTCGAACAAGTGGTTGAAACGCTGGAACAGATTCTGGAGGTCATGCCCGAAGACTACTTCACGTTACATACGCTTTACGAGACCTTTATCAAACTCGAACAGCCCGGAAAGGCATTTGAATATCTTGCGCGGCTCGCAGATTTCGTAACCTGTTCACAAAATGAAGAGGGGATCCATTTTGTATTGCAGCAATACGAAGCCCTTGGCGATCTCGATCCGGAGATCGAAGGGCGCAAAGCGCAACTGCGGGCTTTGCGGGCCGAACTGGCTGGTGAGCCGGTGGCTGTAGCCTCGGATCGTGCGGGTGACGCGCCAGCGGTTGCGCGGGATATTGAAGCCGAGATGGCACTGGCCTGGGATTTATATCAGCAAGAACAGCTCACACAGGAAGAATATTCCAACGTTCTGCACGACCTCACTGAAACGTCCTCGCGGTCCGTGGGGGTGCCCGTCACGGTCCTGCACGTTTTGCACGATCGCCAGTTCAGTCGCTTCGAACGGTTGATGACCCACCTGTGCAGCCAAAGCGGCATTCCTATTATTTCGCTCAGTAGCTACGAGGAAAATGAAGACTTCAACGAAGCGCTTCCGCTTGATTTTATGACGCGGCGCGGCGTACTTCCCTTCGCCGGGATTGGCGACGACCTGCTGGTCGCGGTGTTAAATCCCTTCGATAAGATGCTGGTGAGCCAGGCCGAAGACGCGGCGGGGAAGCAATGCCATCCCTATCTGGTTTCGCCGGATGAATACGACCGGCGCCTCACACAAATCAAAAAAGCACTCGACCGGTAAGCCGCCTGCCCCGAAGTTTCGGGGCGGACTATTTTTCGTCGGGGTCGAACGTTTCTCCGATCTTCAACCGCCGTTGCAGGCCGTCGGCTTCAACGAGAACGCTTTGGGTGGTAATTTCCAGAATGTGGATTCCGTTAATCCACGTTCCTTCCGGAAGAACCTTTTTGTTGGCCAGAACCGCAATTCCTCCGTCATCTCCGAGCAGGGTTCCGTTGATCGTAATGGTTCGATCTCGTTTGATAAGCTTTCTGAAAAATGAAGGGGGCTTTTCTTTCGGTACTTCCTCCATCCGCTCCTCAACCGTTTCGATGGTCTTTGGCGGGAAGAACTGTTCTTTCAACTCTTCCCGGTTGGTATAGACCCAGTAGCCGCCGGCAACGATCTCGGAAATAAGGAACAGCACAAGGAGAAGTATCAGAATCGGAACGATACTTCGCCTCGCCGGTTTCTTTTGCGGTTTATCGACCTCCGGGGCGTTGTTGGTTTCGGTTGCTATACCGGTGACAAGAGCCATGATTTCTCTCCTTGTTTCTTAGAAATAGGAAAATACCCTGTTTTTGATTTTTATAAAACATTTTTCGTTCCAAACTCTGGAATCAGAGGCTCGATTTTTTTCATTTCTTGAAATGAACTACGCAGGGTGCTCCAGACATTTATAAGCCGTGGATCTTTGGGTGGAGTTGTCGAAGGATTTGAAAGGTTTTATGGGGAACTTGTGTCATTTTTGAGAAAAAAGGTGCAAATGGCATGTTAGATGCTTCTTATTGTTGAAAATGAAAAAAGGATATGTCAGTCGAAGAGGATCCACCATGCTGGAAGCTGCCCTGTTGGTCGGGCTGTTTGCGGTTTTTATAGCGATTGCGGTTCCTCTGGTTCGCGGGGCGCAGCTCCGCCGGCAGTCGGC
>JAUXCB010000008.1 GCA_030619095.1 Verrucomicrobiota bacterium
GCCGCTTGCATAACCTGTTGCTATTTAACACCAGCCTCCTTCTCTTTTCAATTGTTGCGTTCGATAATTTTCCGAATCAACGTTCTCCTGTTTCCAATAAGACCATGTGCTGTCCCACACCGGATCAAGCTTTTGCACAAAAATCAGGCAAAAAGGTCTGATGAGCCGCCCACTGCATCCGCAGCCATTCGGGTCCGCCTAATTCGTTATTTTGTTCTTTAGCTCCCACAGAAGACCTTCCGGTGACTGCTCTACGACCCGAACATAACAGGAAAAGTTCGACGTGATACCCATTTTAAGTCGGGTCGTAATCCACTCGATTCGCACGCTTGTTTTTTTCCTGATATGCCACGCGCCCCCGAAACCATCCGCTTATCCGGATTTTAGGATATATGGTTGCCAAGCCAACTCAACTCTGCTAGGTTGCGTGCATGAAACTGAAAGACAAACTAAAGCAAACCCCTCTTCTTCTCGACGGGGCCGGAGGGACCTGGCTGCAGGGACAAACCATCACCGCAGAGCAATGGGGCGATGTAGAAGGCTGTAACGAATGGCTCAACCTTTCCGCACCAGACATCATTCGCGGGCTGCATCGCGCCTATCTCGAAGCAGGCTCGGATATTATAGAAACCAATACCTTCGGCGCGGCGCCCGCCACACTCGGGGAATACGATCTGGCTGACCGCGCCTACGAAATCAGCAAGGCGGGAGCACAGCTCGCCCGCGAATGCGCCGACAAATTTTCAACGCCCGAGCAGCCGCGCTACATCCTCGGCTCCATCGGCCCCGGCACGAAACTGCCCTCTCTCGGACAGATCCGCTTCGATGATCTTTGCGCCGGCTATAAAATCCAGATTCAGGGCCTGCTCGACGGCGGCGTCGACGGACTGATTATTGAAACCTGTCAGGACCCGTTGCAGATTAAAGCCGTGCTGGCCGCGGCCGATGACATTCTTGGCCCGGACAGCGACATCGTGCGCTATGTCTCCGTCACGGTTGAAGCCGCCGGCACCCTGCTGGTCGGCACCAGCCCGGCCGCCGCCGCCACCATTCTGGCCCCCTACCCGATTGACGTGCTCGGCCTCAACTGCGCCACCGGCCCCGATGCGATGGAGCACCACCTCGATACGCTTCACAAGCTCTGGCCCGCGCACCTCGCCTGTATGCCTAACGCCGGAATGCCGGAAGCGCGCGTGGACGGAACCGTTCTGTACCCGCTTGAACCCAAGCCCTTTGCCGAAAAGGTTGCGGAGTTGGCTCGCCAATACGGCCTCTCCATGGTGGGTGGCTGTTGCGGCACCACGCCAGAGCATATCCGCGAACTTCGAAAAACCCTTTCTGAAAAGAGGGCAGACAAGAGTGTCCGCCCCACATGTGGAGCAGACACTCCTGTCTGCTCATCACAAGTGGCCAGTCTCTTTTCGGCAGTCGACCTGACGCAGGAACCCGCACCGCTGTTCATCGGCGAACGCGCCAATGCCACCGGCTCGCGTAAGTTCCGCGATACCCTGCTGGCCGATGACTACGAAAATGCCTTCCACATCCTGACCGTTTTGTAAGAAACCGGTGCGCACATCCTCGACCTCAGTTGCGGCTACGCCGGGCGCGACGAGCGTAAAGATATTCAGGTGCTCGTCCCGCGCATGGCACGCGAGTGTCTCGCGCCGATGATGATCGACTCGACCTCCGCGGATGTGATTGAGGATGCCCTCAAGCTCTACGGCGGGCGAGCCATGATCAACTCGATCAACTTTGAAGACGGAGGCGAACGGGCCGAGCGGGTCGTGCCGATGGCGCGGCGCTACGGCGCGGCAATGGTCGCGCTGACCATTGATGAAAAAGGCATGGCGATGAATGCCGAAGAAAAGTTTGCCATCGCCAAGCGGCTGGTGGAATTCTGCGTCGAGCGCGGGCTCAAAGCCGAAGAGATTTTCATCGACCCGCTCACCTTTACGATTTGCAGCGGCGACGAAACCCTGCGCGATGCCGCCTTCCAGACTCTGGAAGCCATCCGGCGCATCAAAGCCGGGCTGCCGGGCGTCCGAACGATGCTCGGTCTGTCCAACATATCGTTCGGGCTCAAACCGAAGCTTCGGAAAATCATCAACGCCGTCTTTCTACATCAGGCCGTACAGGCCGGAATGGATGCGTGCATCATCAACGTTGCGGCCATCGTTCCTCTCAATGAAATCCCCGACGAGCTGCGCAAAGGAGCCGAAGCCCTGCTGGCCAACGACCGCACCGACGGCGACCCGCTCGAAAACTACATCAACCTGTTTGAGACCATCGAAGAGGAACCCGAAGCGGAGATGATCGCCCGCCCCGCCGACGTGGTGCTGACCGATGCAATTCTCCGAGGAAAGATTCCGTGGCTCGAGCCGGCGGTGCCGGATCTGCTCAAGAAGCACGCCGCCGAGCACATCCTGAATGAAATGATGCTTCCGGCGATGAAAGAGGTCGGCCGCCTCTTTAACGAAGGCACACTGCAGCTTCCCTTCGTGCTGAAATCTGCCGAAGTGATGAAGCGCGCGGTCGACATGATCAAACCCTTTATGAAAAAGAGCGCGGCCGGCGAGAAGCCGCCGCTATGCGTTCTCGCGACCGTTGCCGGCGATGTGCACGACATCGGCAAGAACCTGGTCGGAATCATTTTGTCGAACAACGGATTCGACTGCGTGGACATCGGCATCAAGGCCTCCATCGAAAAAATGATGGAAGCGGTCAAAGAGCACGATGCCTCCGCGCTTGGCATGAGCGGGCTGCTGGTGAAATCCACGGCCGTGATGGCCGAAAACATGAAGATTCTCGAGCACAACGGGTTTGCGACGCCGGTACTGCTCGGTGGAGCGGCGCTCTCTGAAGAGTTTGTCGATAAAGCCTGCCGACCGCACTACACGAGCGACGTGCTGTACTGTCAAGATGCCTTCGCCGGGCTGGCTGCCATGCAGGCTCTGAAAGATACAGGAAGGCTGCCGGAGTACGTTGCTCCGACCCGCGATGGCATCGGTTGCAACATCAAAGACTCCGATAAAGAACAGACTCCGAATGAGCCGATTGCAACCGACATACCGGTGCCGGATGTGGACGTCGGCACCAAGGTCACAACAAATATCGATCTGGATGAGATCTATAAATACCTCGATCTGGACGGCATGATCCGCGGCGCATGGGGCTACCAGAAAGGATCGCTCTCCGATAAGGAGTATCAAAAGCTCCTCGACGAAGTGGTGTACCCAAAAGTAGAAAAAATGAAAGCCATCGGAAAAAAGGTCTTTGATCCCAAGGTGATTCACGGCTTTTTCAACTGCCGCTCCAAAGGCGACGTCTTCTATCTGACCGATCCAGCAAGCCGTGAAGAAATCCCCATGCCCTTCCCCCGTCAGGATCGGGAGGACGGACACTGTCTGGCCGACTTCTTCCGCCCCGACGGCGACATCGCCGCCCTGATGGCCGTGACCCTCGGGCGCAAGGTGACGGAGAAAGAGCAGGAATTGCGCGATGCCGACCAGTATCACGACTATCTGCTCTTCCACGGGTTGGCGGTGATGACCGCCGAGGCGCTGGCGGAATATCAGCACAAGAAGATTCGCGAGCTGTGGGGCTCCGATGAAGGCGAGCTGTCGCTGGAAGAAATCTGGAACCAGGCGCTCGACCAGAGCCGCTTCGGCTTCGGCTACGCCGCCTGCCCCGATCTGGAAATGAACAAAGTGGTTTGCGACCTGCTCGACACCGACCGCGTCGGCCTGAATGTGACCGAGCTGTTTATGGCCGACCCCGAGGTCTCCACCTTCGCGCTGATCACCCACCACCCGCAGTCGTATTACTTCGACTTGTAACCGCTCAAAATGAATCAGCGAATCACAGTGCGGTACGAGGGCCGGGTCCATGGGATCGGGTTCCGCTTCACGGCAGTCCGTCTGGCGCAGGATTTGAACGTGACGGGCTGGGTGAAAAACGAATTCGATGGAAGCGTGTCGATGGTGGCTGAAGGTGCGGAGGATCAACTGATGGCGCTGTTGCAGGCGGTGAAGCGTTCCCATTTGGAGCGCTACATCACCCACGAGCTGGTGCGCCGCTCCGTGGCCACTGGAGAATTTGACCGATTCGGGGTACTCTACTAACCCTATATCCAGCAGTTAACATTCTGAAAACAGAGTCAGGTTAAGAACTTGAAGAGGGTATGAAAACAAGGTTGTGCACCCAGTGGGTGCGGGAATGTTTTCAGAATTTCAACCCGAATATAGGCTACCCCAGATTCACCCAAGCACTGGCTCGCTCTAAATCCTGAGCGGTCCGAATTTTCATGTTCGCTTCACTGGAAACCACCAGATGAATCTCCTGCCGGGTTTTCTCGAGCAATGCGGATTCATCGTCCACCAGCTTCGTTCCGCTCTTGAGCATTTTCTCAAATACCTCCCGCTTAAATACCTGAGGAGTTTGAGCCAGCCAGATGGTTCCGCGATCCAATGTTTTTGAGACCTTCTGTCCCTTTTCAGCCAGCTTGACCGGACTGGGACTTTTGACCGCCGCCAAGGCGGCACCGTAACGCTTCCCCGCCTTGACCACCTCCGTGATGACCCCGTCGCTTACAAAC
This sequence comes from Verrucomicrobiota bacterium, assembly GCA_030619095.1. Classification (GTDB taxonomy): domain Bacteria; phylum Verrucomicrobiota; class Kiritimatiellia; order Kiritimatiellales; family Tichowtungiaceae; genus Tichowtungia. The sequence continues at coordinate 4,595 of JAUXCB010000008.1, forward strand.
GGCCGCGATGCCTCGTGAATCAATATGGCGGAAACCTCTTCAGGAATCTGTTCATAGGCTTTTTTCAGGTTGGCATGGCGCTGAGCGCCTCCCGCGACAAGAGCGGACACCTTTCGGCACCCGAACTGGCGGATCATCTGCAACGAACTGTCGACCCGGTCTTTTTTGACTACCAACACCACGTTTTCGATCAAAGAGTTCTGCTCCAAGGCTTGAAGAGAGCTCGCCAACACCGGGCGATTCCCAAGAGCTAGAAACGCAACATCTACCCCTGACGTAATTTCCTGACCTTTCCCGCATGCTAAAACAATGGCCCATGCTGACATATCCGAATCTCCTTTTGAGCTCAGTGCGTGGAATACGCAACTTGCTGTGTTGAGGGAGTTTATCAAGGGGAGTGCGGACTGTCAAAGAGTTCCCTGTCTCAAATACTCTGCGAATTCATGCCCGCTACCGGATATAGGAGCAGATATTCACTCCGTGACAGGCCGGTCCAACACCCTATAGACTCCCGTTTTCGGCGGCTCGGACGGTCAGGACTTGAGGGATGCAGACGCCGGAAGGAAGGGCGTACGGAAGGCTTCGTTAAAATCGTAGCCCCCGCTGAAATCCGCACGAGTATCTTTTTCGGTTTTTCCGAGCAGGCCGGTTTCAACCATGTTGAAAACAATCTCGCCGAAGTCTTCTGTGCGTTCAACGCCCCAGTCATTTAAAACCGTTTTTGCCATCGGGCCAAACTCATCAATTGCAAATTCACGCAGAACACCAAGCAGTTCCTGCCCGCTGATGTGGCGCGGCTTTTCGAGCCGCCGCACTGCGAACGCGAGTCCCTCACGCACAAAGGCATAGGCTCCGGCTGTGTAGCGTGGGTCGCGAGTCAGGATCTCCTCCAGCAAATCATTTGGGTTGGGGTGCATCATTCAGAAAAGCCCTCGCCTATTTTTTCAGCCAACTGCGCCATCTCTTCGGATGAACTGTAGCTCTTGGCATCCCAATTCCAGTGATGCCCATCGTCGCTGAAGCGGGGGATCACATGGATGTGGATATGGGGAACCTCCTGCCCGGCAGCCCGTCCATTGTTCTGTATAATGTTTACCCCGTCGGCCCCGAGTGTTTTGATCTGCGCCGCGGCAATTCGTTTAGAAATGCTCATCAGCTTGGCGAGCACCTCATCGGGTGTCTCTATGACGGTCTCATAGCAGGTTTTAGGAATCACCAACGTGTGCCCCTTAATAATCGGGCCAATATCTATGAAGGCGAGCGTATCGTCGTCCTCATAAACAATGGCTGCCGGAATTTCGCGGCGGATGATTTTTTCAAAAATATTCATCTGGAGAGCATAAAACGAAACGGGGCTATGATAGCCACAAAAAACATAAAAAAAGCAACCCAAGCGATGAATTCCCGTTTTGAACTCATTCAATATTTCGATTACCCAACAAGAGGGTTCAAAGAAAGCGCAGCATTGAAATAGCGAGGATCGAAGGAAACTTCTTCGCCCAACCACGTGGGATTTTCGAAGGACTGCTCTTCGGTTTCGAGCTCAATTTCCGCCAGAACAAGCCCCTTATTCGCACCGGAAAACTCATCGATTTCCCATTGCATCCCGTTGACTTCCAAAAGGTATCTCGTTTTTGAGACCACCCGCTCCCCGCAGAAATTTCGAAGCATAAACTCCGCCTCTTTTGCCGGAATTTCATACTCCAATTCCGGCCTGGAAATGCCTTTCGTCGGGCCCTTAAGGGTCAACCACCCCTGCGAGCCGAGCAGGCGAACACGCACGGTAACCCCCTCCGGAGCGGAGGAAACATAGCCCTGCTCACAAGGCGTTCCGGCTCCGGCGGCTGCACGCCAGCCATCACCGGCAACTAAAAATTTGCGTTCGATTTCTGTCTTCATTAGACCCTTCGCTGGAAGGTTCTATCATTTTTACAAAGTAAAAAAAGAAGGTTATCGGATGCCCTCGCAAAACATCTTGGTTTTATTCGGCAGTTATCGGATATTCACTGGTGTTTCGAATCGCAAAAAATCCGTCTGCCATTAATAACGAATTCCCAATAATAAATAATTTCTTTTTTCCCGAATCTCGGGAAAAAAGTTCGAAAGGAAGAAAATGGAACCTTCTCTGATTGTTGCGCTGGATGTCCCCGCAATAGAAAAAATGAAAGAGGCACTGAACCGCCTCCCCGACTCGATCGAATGGTACAAAGTGGGTCTGGAACTTTTCTGTGCCGAGGGGCCTGCCGTACTCGAACCGCTCAAAAGGCGGAATAAAAAGATCTTCCTCGATCTCAAGCTGCATGACATTCCGCACACAGTGGCCTGCGCGGTTAAAACGGCCGCCAGCCACGGCGTCAACATGATGACCGTTCATGCAATCGGCGGACGAGCCATGCTGGAGGCCGCCGCCGAAGCCGCGTGCGAATGCGATGCCCCGCCAAAACTGGTTGCCGTCACAACACTAACGAGTCTGAGTCTGGATGATTTCGTTGATCTGGGTATTACCCGGACGGTCTCCGATCAGGCTCTGGCTCTGGGCGAACTGGCTCTCTCATCCGGCATCGACGGACTGGTGACCAGCGCGCATGAGGCGGGTGCATTGCGTTCGAGATTTTCTGAGGCTCTACTGGTGACACCGGGCATCCGTATGCCGGACGGCGACGTGGGGGACCAGAAGCGGGTTGCCACCCCGGCCTTTGCGGTGGAACAGGGCTCAACGCATCTGGTGGTGGGTCGACCGATTATGCAGGCGGACGACCCCTCCGCCGTGACGGCCGCGATTTTCGGGAACATGAAAAACGCCCTGTAGATCCTACAGGGCGTCTGGATAAATAGTTCCCAAACTATTTATTTCTTTTCAGACAGGGTCAGCTTCTTCCCTGAATCCAACCACTGCTGAAGGATGATTTTGCAATACTTGCTCTTGGAAATATGCATGGACGTCGCACGCTTTTCCAAATCATCCGCCATCTTTCTCGACATGTTAATGCCAATGGTCTTGGTGCCTTTTCCAATTGGATTGGTAGCCATAATTTAGCCTCCTTTCAATCCCTGAATAGTACGAAAAAAAAACGGAAAGGCCAGCTTTAATTTGAAAGATTCAATGCAAAGCTAACAAGTCATCTGTTTGTTTAGGAACTTTCCGCCCGTTACAGGAAAGCTAGTAGCGGTAGTGCTCCGGTTTAAACGGTCCGCGCTGCGGAATGCCAAGATACCGTGCCTGAGCGCGGCTCAAACAATCCAATTTCGCGCCCAGACGACCGAGATGCAGCTGCGCCACCTCCTCATCCAGATGCTTTGGCAACACATATACACCAATTGGGTATTGATCTTTTGTGCCATGTTTCTGCCAGATTTCCATCTGTGCCAACACCTGATTGGTAAAACTATTGGACATCACAAAGCTCGGATGCCCTGTGGCACAACCGAGGTTGACCAAACGGCCTTCGGCCAACAGCAAAATACTGTTTCCTTTCGGGAACGTGATCTTGTCCACCTGCGGCTTAATATTGATCCATTTGTATTTCCGGATCTTCTCAACCTGAATTTCAGAATCAAAATGCCCAATATTACAGACGATCGCCTGATTTTTCATCTGACGCATATGACGTTCCGTGATGACATCGCAGCAACCGGTTGTGGTCACAAACAGATCTCCCAGCTTGCAGGCTTCATCCATCGGCATCACCTCGAAGCCAGCCATGGTGGCCTGCAAAGCGCAAATCGGATCGATCTCGGTGACAATCACGCGGGCATTCTGCCCCTGCAGGGACTGGCAGGAGCCCTTGCCAACATCGCCATATCCGGCGACAACCGCAACCTTCCCGGAAAGCATCACATCGGTAGCACGCATGATGGCATCCACCAGCGAGTGGCGACAGCCGTACACGTTGTCAAATTTCGACTTGGTCACGGAATCATTCACGTTGATCGCCGGGAAAAGCAATTCGCCTTTTTCGGCCAACTGATAGAGACGATGCACACCCGTCGTCGTTTCTTCGGTCACACCGAGAATCTTCGGAGCAATACGCGAGAAGCGGGTCGGATCTTTCTTTAGTGCTTTTTTTAGTTGCGCGTAAAAGACAGCCTCTTCCGGACTTGCGGGCTTGCGGTCCAGCACGGAGGGATCTTTTTCGGCCTGCACACCGACCTGCACAAACATAGTGGCATCACCACCATCATCGAGAATCATATTCGGGCCCTTGCCGTTGCCCCAATCAAAAATCTTGTCAGTGTATTGCCAATACTCTTCGAGAGACTCTCCCTTCACAGCATAAACAGGGGTTCCTTTTTTAGCCACAGCCGCTGCCGCGTGATCCTGCGTCGAATAGATATTACAACTCGCCCAGCGCACCTTCGCCCCGAGAATTTGGAGCGTCTCAATCAGCATCGCAGTCTGAATGGTCATATGAAGCGATCCGGCGATCCGTGCACCCTTCAGCGGCTTCTCCGCGCCATACTTTTCGCGCAGCGCCATCAAACCGGGCATCTCATGCTCCGCCAGCTCCATCTCTTTGCGCCCGAACGGGGCCAGAGAAATATCTTTAATCACATACTCCTTCTTCTTGCGGGAAACTGTCTTTTTCTTCGATGCCATAACGATTTGCTCCATTTCTTCACTTCTGTTTTTCAGCCACAACCATCCACACAGAAAAAGCCGGTTCCGGCCCTTCCAACGTCTGGAAAACTTTAACTTTGAGCCCCGCCTCTTTCAACCAGCCGCGCAACTCATCCCGGTTAAACCCGAGCCACTGATCCGCCCACTCATCGCGCACCCACTCCTGATCGTGCCGCGCCAGATCGAGCAGAATCAGCTGCCCGCCGGGTTTTAAAATCCGCGCCGCCTCTTTAAGCGCCTTGTTAGGCCGCGCGGCATGATGCAATACCTGAGAAACAAACACGGCATCCTCGCTGTTCGTCTTGAGCGGCAATTTTTCGAGATCCCCCTTCTCCACCGCCACGCGGCTGGCCACACCAGCCTCGGCAGAACGCTCCTGCACCACACGCAGCATCTGCGCAGAAAGATCAATCGCGGTAACGCGCTTTGCAAAGCGAGCCAGCAACAGAGTCAGGTCTCCTTCGCCGCAACCAACATCCGCCACCCTTTTTCCGCTAAAACCAGCCGCCAGTGCCGCAGCCAATCCGCACCAGCCTCCGCCCGGCTCCGTGAGCGAGCTATAGCGACCGGCGATTTCATCAAAAAACTTTGTGCTCTCCTTGCGGCGCAACTCCAACACTTTATCCACCGCCGCACGGTCGCGACTGGCACCACGCAGCTCCGCCAGCTTTTCGCTGAGTAGCTGCGCAAAGGCCGCATCCTGAAAAACCGGGCCGCGACGGTAATAGACGGAGGTTCCCTCGCGCCGGGTTTCGAGCAGGCCGCTGTCGCGGAGGGGTTTCAGGTGGCGGCTCACCGAGGATTGCGGAATTTTGAGCACACCCACCAGCTCCGCCACCGAAAGCTCGGCGATTTCCACCGCGCGCAGAATCCGCAACCGAGCCTCGTCACCCAACGCCTTAAATACATCGAGAAGGTTATCCATAATCATTCATCCGTTTTTTCGGATATAAGGATATTTACCTGTTCAGATCAAGGTTTTTCCAAGGGTTGGGAAAAGTTCGTCCGATTTTTCCAACCCTTGGAAAAATCAAAACCCCTGCCACTGGCAGAGTTCCTGAAATCTAAATAAAACTTTCTATAGAAAGTTTTATCCCCACTTCCCTTTGCCCATATGGCCCTGTTGCTCAGTCATCGAAAGCTTCATCACCTGCCATGCCATCTCGCGGGATTTAGTGAAGACATCCACACACCCCGGATCCAGTGCGTCTTTAATGCCGGCGGCACAGGCGGCTTCGAGCTGACGAGCCAGATCAATGGCGTGTGCGTGAAGAGCGTTGGTGTTGCGCGAACGCTCAACCAAACTGGCCGCCGCTTCATCCAACTCCACAAACTGTTCTTTCGGCACGCCGCATTTCGGGCATTTCTCCGGAGCTTCGGCTCCGTCGTGAATGTATCCACACGCTGAACATTTCCACTTTTTCATGATCTCCCCCTCTTTTTCTCTTGAATCCCAATTAGATAAGCTCTGCTTGAGAGTTTACTGCACAGAGCCTACAATCCAAGCCATGAAACTGAAAACGTTTATCCAAACCTTGGAAGAAATCGCTCCGCTCGAACTCGCCGAAGAATGGGACAACCCCGGCCTGCTGATTGAGCCCCTCAAAAGCCGCGACATCAAAAAATCACTCCTCACCATCGACCTCACCGAAGCCGTCGCGAAAGAGGCGATTCGGCTGAAAGCGGATGTCGTCGTCACCTATCACCCCCTCTTCTTTGGCGGGTTCCAACGGTTGGAAAAAACCAACCCGCAGGCGCGGGTCGCCATGCGTCTCATTCAAAAAGAGATCGCCGTCTACTCCCCACACACCGCGCTCGATGCCGCACCCGGCGGCGTGAACGACTGGCTGGCCGATACGCTCGGTGATGGCGACCTAACCTGCGCCGAAACCGGCGGTGCACGGATCGTCAAGCTCGCCTCCCCCGTCAAACTTCCAACCCTCGGGAACCGGATTAAGGACGCCCTTCGCCTCAAGCATCTGAAAACCGCCAAAGCAAATGATAAGCCGATCAAAACCATCGCTGTCTGCGCCGGCGCGGGCATCGAAGCCCTGCGCGGTATCCAAGCTGACTGCTACCTGACCGGCGAAATGAAGCATCACGATGTGCTCGATGCAAAAGAAAAAGGAATCTCCGTCATTCTCTGCGGCCACACCGAAACCGAGCGCGGATATCTCAAAATCTTGCGCCGGCGACTTCTTTCGAAAACCGACCGGGTGATCGATGTTGTGGTTTCCAAAGTAGATGCCGCCCCGCTGAAAGCGTTATAGCTCATGCCACTCTACATCGTTCTGGCACTTATCGCTGCCGTTGCTTACAGCATCGGAAGCCTCTTTAACAAACAGGCACTGGCTGGCGGCGGCGGACAGGTTCGCATCACCGCGATCACCGCCTGGGCTCCCGCCCTGGTTCTTTTCCCCTCATTTTTTCTCTATACCAACCCCATGCCTCTGCACCAGTGGCATCAGCCCCTGCTCGCCTCCCTTTGCTTCAGTAGCGGCATCAGTTTTTTTATTCTGGCACTCCGCACCGGCGACCTGACAATTGTCGCCCCCATATCCGGCACAAAGCCGATCATGAATGCTCTGCTGGTCTCCGTACTTCTCGGGGTAGACGTTCCGCGATCCACCTGGATCGCCGGCGGACTCACTCTAGCCGCGCTCACGGTTCTGCGCACGCCGAACCGCTCCACTCATCACTCGTTTGTACGCACCGCAGCCGTCACTTTGATGGCCGTGTTCAGCTTTGCCCTGTGCGACACCTGCTTCCAGCACTGGGCCGCAGACTGGGGCGTCATGCGTTTCGGCGCACTCACCTTCGGCATCGCATCGATTGCAGCTCTGGGCTTGATCCCCTTTTTTAATACGCCGTGGAAACAGCTGAGCCGAACCGTCCGCACACACACACTGGTCGGAGCGGTCTTCTGTGCAATACCCGCCTTCTGCATGGCCTACGCCCTGGGAACCTTCGGCCATGCCCCGGAAATCAACGTGGTGTACTCCAGCCGGGCCTTGATCAGCATTCTGACCGTTCGTTTTCTCGGCCGCTGGATCGGCAGCGCCGAACAGCACATTTCACGCGCCGTGCTCACCCGCCGTATCATCGGAACCGCCATTCTCACCGCCGCGGTAATCCTCGTTATTTTCGGAAGCACTTCTTAAATAGCGACCTGCATTATAAACCGGTCACACAATTGTAATTTGCCTGTATCCAAACAATCCGATAAAACCCTTACGTTGACACCAACCCGTTAAGGAGCCCCTCATGAAAAAACAGATCCCCGCAATCATTCTGGCTATCGTTAGTATCGCCCTTGCCACAGCCCTCTATTCCGCCAACCAGCAGATTGCTCAGCTTGAGCAACAGCTCGCCGCCGGCCCGACCCCCCCGAGTGCCGAAACAGAACTCGCCCAAACCGAACCCGCAAAACCGGTTGAAATGATCGAAGCCGCACCTGAACCAATCTTGATGACGATGCAGGAACCCGCCCCGGCACCAGAGGAAGAAGCGGGCACCTCCGGCCAGCGCATGATGAAAAACATCACCAAAATGATGGAAAACCCAGCCATGAATAAAATAATGGAGGCCAGCCAGCGCGGAGTCATTGGTGCTATGTATGAAGATTTGGTCGCCCACCTCGGTTTAAGCGGGGGAGAAAAAGAATATTTCATGGAGCTGCTGATGTTCCGCCAAATGACGCAGGTTGATGTAGGCATGAAAATGATGAGCGGCAATCTCTCCGATGAAGAGCGGAAAAAACTGGCAGCTCAAATCAAGGAGGCCAACGACCTCGTCAAAACCGAAATGAAGGCCTTCCTGAACGATGAGAGCGATTATTCCGAATTCGAATTTTATGAAAAAACACAAGGCGAACGCATGATGCTTTCGCAGGCAGAGGCCGCGCTCGATGGAACCGATCATTCCTTTTCTGATGAAACGTACCGCAGGCTGCTCGAAATGATGCATAGCGAAAAAGAAAACTTCGACTTTAACTCTGATTTCCAGGACGAAACCAACATGGATATGAGTCCGCAGCGTTTCTCAGAGCAAAACCTTCAGAACTTCGGAAACGACCTGGACCGACTGAACGAAAACATCTTTTCCAAAGCACAGAACTTACTGACGGCAGAGCAGTTTGAGGCCTTTAAGTCAGCAATCACAACAACAACCGACATGCAAAAGTCGCAGCTCGAAATGGCTGCCCAAATGTTAGGCGGCGGGAAGTAACGAACTCAGTGCTCCCTGAAAAACCGGACGATCAGTTCCGGCACTCCACCCGGAAACTTTTGTGCCCGTCGCGGCTCGCGACTTCCAAGACTTGGAAAAACAGGTAGAGTGACCGTCATGTACATTGAACCCATCGGCATCATTCACTCCTGCTTTAAAGAAAAGTTCGGTATCCCTCGTCAGTCGGGACTGATCCAAAGCGCGACAGCGACGCTAGAGCTGTTGCCGCCCTATAATGTCGAAGAGGCCCTGCGCGGGATTGAGGAATTTTCCCACCTCTGGATTGTGTTCGCATTTCACGAAAGCGTAACAGAAAAATTCCAGCCAACCGTGCGGCCGCCGCGGCTCGGCGGCAACACGCGCATCGGCGTATTTGCCACGCGCGCGCCCTTCCGTCCCAACCCGATCGGACTCTCCGTCGTCGAACTCAAACGCGTGAACGGAACAACGCTCGAACTGGCGGGCGGCGATTTTCTCGACGAAACGCCGGTGTTGGATATCAAACCCTACATTCCTTACGCCGACTCCATCCCCGCCGCACACGGCGCATTCGCCAACGCCGCGCCGGATGCAATCAACACCGTTGAGTTTTCACCGACCGCCTACAACATTTTCCAAACCTTGGAAAAACATCAGCAACAACTCATCTGCGACATGCTCAGCTACAATCCGCGCCCCGCCTATCAGACCGACGACCCCAACCGCCTCTTTGGAACCCGCGTTTTCGACCTTGAAATCAAATGGCTCCACACCGATAACACCGTCACCGTCGAATCCATCAGCTAGAGTTTCCTAGGCTTGGAAGAATTGTTGTCCTTGCGCCGCGACCTGTCCGCCGTAGCCTTGGCGAAGGAGGAAGCGCTGAAATGCAACGAAGTTGCTTCCAAGGCTTGGAAAAACATTATCTTTTCTATAGGTTTTGATCACAAGTTCATCAGATGTACGAAAAAGGATAGATTATGAAGCTGAAAAACTGGTTTTTACTTGGTGCTGTTTTGTTCGGCGTATGCCTTGCGCAAAACTCTCTAGCTGAGATTATAATTCCTGCCGAAGGGTCTATTCGCGGAAAGCTCATTGACGAGGAAACAGGACATCCCGTGACAGGTTGTCGTGTCGCGCTCTACTCAATTATCTCTGAATATCAAACTATGGGACTGGAGTCACATACTGATATCCAACCTGCAACCCAGTCATTCCCCTTCGTTCCTATCCATTTTCCAGCTCGCTTCCCTGTTGCGGTCACATACAGTTCTGGCTCAGGGGACTTTTCTTTCGTCAACCTGTGGACTGGGCATCATCATTACGAAATAGAAATCCAGGACCCAAAGTATCAAAATGAAGCAGTGACTGGACCTTTTTCCGCAGGGAGCAATGACTGGGGCGTAATTGAAGCTTCCAAACGACCATTCTACTTTTCCGCATCCGGCAACGATGCCTGGGGAAGCCACCAAGTAGTACGAACAACCGTCGTCAACACCACCGGCAAGAAGGCCTATATGCGTTTCTGGCTGACTGGAAGGTTGGAACGTTTAGATGACTCTGAATATTTTGGCTGCAATTCTGAAGTTGTGTTGAAGCTGAAACGGCGCAAAAAAGGAACCAAAACTTACGCGACCTACCGACTGAACCCGGGAGAAAATGCTATTAAGCTACGCATTAAGGATTACGGCCCGAATATTGACGTTTCACAGATTATGATTAACGGCGGACGCTCTTCTTCAAAACCTATGATGGTATCAACCTATGTGCTACGGCATGTGAATATTATAGGGCCGCCAGTCATAATGCCCCCACCCAAGTCGGAGGCCAA
>JAUXCB010000196.1 GCA_030619095.1 Verrucomicrobiota bacterium
AGTTCCCGCACTCGTCGCAGTGGCGGAATATGCTCCGGCCGACGGGCGCGGTGCGCTCGATTACATGGGTCTGGAGCCGGGCATGAAGATGACTGATATTACAATTGATACAGTTTTTATCGGCAGTTGCACCAATGGACGACTGGAAGATCTGCGCGAAGCGGCGGAATACATTAAAGGCAAAAAGGTGGCGGATACCGTCCGCATGCTGGTGGTTCCGGGTTCGGAAGCCGTTCGCTACGCCGCCGAGAAAGAGCGGCTCGACCGCGTTTTCCACGAAGCCGGTGCCGAGTGGCGCTACGCGGGCTGCAGTATGTGTCTGGCGATGAACGCCGATAAGCTTGCGGACAAAGAGCGCTGCGCTTCGACATCCAACCGCAACTTTGAAGGACGCCAGGGCAAAGGCGGGCGCACCCATCTGGTCAGCCCAAAAATGGCCGCCGCCGCAGCCGTTCACGGTCACTTTGTGGACATTCGGAAATGGAATATCTAAACCCGAATAACTAAATTCTAAACAAATTCCAATGAGCGAAAATCAAAATTCAAAACAGTACGACCTTGAAGACCGCACCTTTGAGTTTGCGAGGCGGGTCAGGGCGTTTGTTCGGAAAATCCATAAGGACATTCCGAACATCGAGGATGCGAAACAGGTTGTTCGCTCGTCCGGTTCGGTGGGTGCAAATTATATCGAAGCGAACGAGGCGCTGAGCAAGAAGGATTTCTTGATGCGAGCCAAGATTTGCCGTAAAGAGGCAAAGGAAAGTCGGTATTGGTTGCGGCTGATCCATTCGGGAGATGATGCTTGGTGTGAGAAAGAACGTATCGCCCTCGTTCAAGAGGCCAAGGAATTAACCTCCATCTTCGGGGCGATTGTGACGAAGAGCCAGTGATCGGGTTTTGATATTTTCCTGTTGGGTATTGAAGATTGTTTAGTATTTAGAGATTAGAAATTAGGAATTGATACGATGGATAAGTTTCAAACATTCACAGGAATCGTCGCGGGTGTGGATCGCGCCAATATTGATACGGATGCGCTGATTCCCAAGGAGCATTTGAAGTCCATCAAACGAACCGGGTTCGGCGCGGCATTGTTTTCGGACTGGCGCTATAACGAGGATGGAACCGATAACCCTGACTTTGTGCTCAACAAGCCGGAAACCAAAGCCGCCGAAATTCTGGTGACACGCAATAACTGCGGGTGTGGATCGAGCCGAGAGCATGCGGTTTGGGCGGTGGTTCAGTATGGGTTTAAGGCGATTATTTCGCCGCGTCAGGAGGATCAGCCGGGCTTTGCCGATATTTTCAATAACAACTGCTCGAAGAACGGTCTGCTCACGATTGAGCTGTCCGATATGCAGGTGGACGAGATTTTCCAAACCTTGGAAAAAGAGCCGGGCGTGAAGGCTACGGTTGACCTGGAAAACCAGAAGGTGATGCTGCACGCGTCTGCCGGCGATCAGGTGTACGCGTTTGAAGCGAATGCGGCGGTACGCGATAAGCTTTTGAAAGGGCTGGACGATATTGCTTTGACTCTCCAGTATGAGGCCGATATCACAGCGTTTGAGAGGGAGAGGGCTGTCTAAAAGTCAAAGGTCTTAAGGTCGACGGTCGGGAACAGACCCCTCTCTTTTTTGACGTTCGACGAAAGTGGGGAAAGAGAAATATGGAAAACAATCGCATACGAACGTTCCTGCTGGGAATTATAGCATTGGTTCTAGTGGGTTTCGTTCTAAAGGCGGCACAGGTTGTGGTGGTTCCATTGATCATCGCATGGCTACTTTCCTACCTGCTCGCACCGATCATCAACTTCATGGCACGCCGGCATGTCCCGCCGGGGCTCTCTGTTTTTCTAACGTTGGTTCTCTTGCTGAGTGCATTTTATCTCTCTGGTGTTTTTATCTATGCCCGCGCGACGGGATTTGTTGAAGAATACCCGAAATATGCGGATCGTCTGAGTGAGATTGGAACAGATTTGACCACGCGCTTTACGCTCCCTGAAAATTCTCTGGAGGGCATCAATTGGCCGCAGGAAGTCGGGAAGCGATTGGTGACCGTTACCGGGTCATTCGTCGGCTTTTTGAGCAATTTGCTGATGGTTTTCTTTTTTCTCGTGTTTATGCTGATGGGCAAGCCGTACGCCAGCCGGAAAATTCAGCATGCGTTTCCGGGCAATCAGGCCGAACGAATTGCGGCGGTTACCCAGTCGATCACCCATCAGATTAGCCGCTATCTTTCGATCAAAATAATGATCAGCGCGATCACCGGATTCCTCGTCTGGTGTTTGCTGAAAGCCATTGGTGTCGATTTCCCCGTGACGTGGGCGGTGCTTGCGTTTCTTCTTAATTTCATTCCCATGGTGGGGTCTATTGTCGCCACAATTCCTCCCGTTCTCATTGCGTTGGTGCAGTTCTATCCAAACGGGTGGGCCGCCGTCGGCGTGCTGGCCGGATTGCTTTTAATCCAACAGGTGATGGGAAGTTTTTTGGAACCGAAGTTGACGGGAGAAAGCCTCAATTTGAGTCCGGTGATTATTTTGGTCTCCCTTATTTTTTGGGGGTGGCTGTGGGGTATCGTCGGTGCACTGCTTTCTGTTCCGATTGCGGTGGCCATTAAAATTGTATGTGAAAATTTTGAAGCGCTTAAGCCGATCAGTGTTCTGATGGGCGCTGGCAAGAGTTGCCCTAAAGTGGTATAACGCCGGAGTTCCAAATGAATCTTCCCGATATTCTCTCCTTTCCTGATGTGAAACAGCGTATTCATGAGGCGCTGGCAGAAGACCTCGGCCCGAAAAAACTGGATGCCACCACCTTTCCAATCGTACGGAAAGACCGTCAGAGCCTAGCTCACCTCGTTGCGCGAACGGATTGTGTTCTTGCCGGCGGGCCGGTCGCGCGCGCGGTTTTTGAGACACTGAACCGCCACGTAGAGATTTCCACGCATGTCAATGATGGCACGGCACTGTCTGCAGGCGATGTCATTTTGTCTGTCACTGGTTCCACCCGCAGCATTCTGGTGGCTGAGCGCACTGCGCTGAATTTTATTCAGCGCATGACTGGTGTGGCCACGATGACCCGCCGTTATGTTGATGAGGCCAACAATCCGGCGGTGGAAATTCTCGATACACGAAAAACCACCCCCACCTTGCGTACGTTCGAAAAGTATTCCGTACTCTGCGGCGGCGGAACCAACCATCGTATGGGGCTGTATGACCGGGCGATGCTCAAAGACAACCATCTGGCCTATTGGGCCGAAAACCATGACTCCGGCATTTGTGGCGCCGTGCAGGCCATTCGTGAGAAGTTTCCGAAACTTCTGGTCGAGCTCGAAGTCGATACCCTTGAGCAGTTGCGCGAGGCGCTACCGTCCAAGCCCGACTGGGTTCTGCTCGACAACATGACCCCGTTGGAGTTGCGCGAATGTGTTAAGCTCTGCAAAGGGATCAGCAAAACCGAGGCCTCTGGTGGCATCACGCTCGACACCATCCGGGAAATTGCCAAAACCGGTGTGGATGCCATCTCGGTCGGCGCGCTAACCCACTCCTCTCCTGCCGTGGATCTCGCGCTTGATTTCGAATAACAAAGCTAGAAATAATGACCCGATTTCAATCAGATAAATTTTCAGCGGAGGCTGTATGAACTCTGTTTTAGTGGTTGATATCGGCAACACCAGCACCTCACTTGGAGTGTA
>JAUXCB010000063.1 GCA_030619095.1 Verrucomicrobiota bacterium
GACGGCGTGACAGGTTGCCGCGCTAGGAACTCTGTGGGCTCTGTGAGAGATCTTTTCCTTTCCAGACCCCAATAGGTGGATAACTGACAATTGTCAGCTTGCTCACCTTGACATGCTTAGGGGATCGTATGATGATCCTCGGGCACTCAAAAAAATGATTAACTAAACCTTACTAAGGATCAACTATGAGCAACGCAATTTACAAAATTGAATCCCCTGATAATGAACCGATTATGAGCTATGCCCCCGGCAGCTCTGAACGCACGGCGATCCTGGCTGAAATGACGCGTCTCAAGGAACAGACCGTTGAAATCCCGATCATTATTGGCGGCAAAGAGATCAAAACCGGCAATATGGGAGAGTGTCGTATTCCACACGATCACCAGCACCTTCTCGGCACCTACCACAAGGCCGGCGAAAAAGAAGTTGCCCTAGCCATTGAAGCCGCGATGGAAGCCCGTAAAGAGTGGGCCGCCATGGAGTGGCAGCATCGCCTCGCAATCTTTAACAAAGCCGCAGAACTTCTGGCCGGCCCCTACCGCATGTTGATCAATGCCGCCACCATGCTGGGGCAGAGCAAAAACGCCTTTCAGGCAGAAATCGATTCCGCCTGCGAACTGATCGATTTCTTCCGCTTCAACACCTACTTCGCCAGCCAGATCTTTCAGGAGCAACCCAACTCCTCGCGTGACCAATGGAATCAGCTTGAATATCGTCCGCTCGAAGGGTTTGTCTTCGCCATCACCCCGTTCAACTTCACATCCATTGCCGGCAATCTGCCGTCCGCTCCGGCCATGCTCGGCAATGTAACCCTCTGGAAGCCGGCATCCTCATCGGTCTACTCGGGATACTTCCTGATGAAGCTCTTCAAAGAAGCGGGCGTACCGGACGGTGTCATCAACTTCCTGCCCGGCTCCGGAGCTGAAGTGGGTGACCCGGCACTGGCCAGCCCCGACCTTGCAGGGGTACATTTCACCGGCTCCACCCGAGTCTTTCACGGCATCTGGCAAACCATTGGCGGCAATATTGCCAATTATAAATCCTATCCCCGCATCGTAGGAGAAACCGGCGGCAAGGACTTTGTCTTTGCACACCCCTCGGCAGATCCTCAGGCGGTTGCCGTCGGATTACTGCGCGGTGCATTTGAATATCAGGGGCAGAAGTGTTCTGCAGCTTCACGGGCCTATATTCCGAAATCACTCTGGAAAGAGATTGAACCGTCCCTGCTGAAAATGGTTGGCGAACTGAAAATGGGTGACCCGGATGACTTCACAAACTTCGTCAACGCCGTGATTGATCAATCCGCATTCAAAACCATCCGTGGCTATATTGATGCCGCAAAAGAAAGCCCGGAGGCCACCATCCTCTGCGGCGGCGGATGCGATGACTCCACCGGGTACTTTGTTGAACCCACCGTCATTCTGGCCGACAAGCCGGACTTCCTTACGATGGTGGAAGAAATCTTCGGTCCAGTCATCACCATCTATCTCTATGAAGATGATGCCTATGAAGAAACCCTTGATCTGTGTGACCGCACATCCGCTTACGCTTTGACTGGCGCCATCTTTTCCCAAGACCGCGCGGCCATTATCACCGCCCGCGAAAAACTGGTGAATGCCGCTGGGAACTTCTATATCAACGACAAGCCGACCGGTGCCGTTGTCGGACAACAGCCGTTTGGCGGCGCACGTGCATCCGGCACAAACGACAAAGCCGGCAGCGCCCTCAACCTGACACGCTGGTTGAGTCCCCGCCTGATTAAAGAAACCTTCGTATCCCCAAAGGACTATCGCTACCCCTTCTTGGGATAAGCAAGGGGCAAGGATGAACGCAGGGTTTATCGGTGGCGGAAAAATGGCTGAAGCCATTATAGTGAGTCGGATTCCGCTTTCTTTGCGCACTTCGTGATGCAGGAGAACAAGCTCTCTGGATAAATCGGAACGAGCGACTCCCGCCCATCTACAAAACACCATTTCACCTTCACCCAAACCAAAGATACTGCTAAAGTCTTTTGTTTAAGGAGTACCGCTATGCAGGATCAAACGACCCATATAAACCAGAAGCTCGATGCCGTCCGCGAAGCCATTTCCAAGGTGATTGTCGGCCAGCAGACGTTGATCGATAAACTGCTCAATGCCCTGCTTTGCAACGGCCACGTTCTGCTCGAGGGAGTTCCCGGTGTCGCCAAAACCATGATGGTCAATTCGCTGGCCGGCGCGCTGGGCGCGGACTTTAGCCGGATTCAGTTTACGCCGGACCTGTTGCCTGGCGACGTGGTCGGCACTCAGGTTTACCGCAACGGGACCTTTGAAACCGAAAAAGGGCCGATCTTTGCCAACCTCGTATTGGCCGACGAAATCAATCGCTCCCCCGCCAAAGTGCAAAGCGCGCTGCTCGAAGCCATGCAGGAACATCAGGTGACCCTCGGACATGAGACCCATAAACTCCCCGAACCCTTTATGGTTCTCGCCACACAAAATCCTATCGAACAGGAAGGCACCTACGCCCTGCCCGAAGCACAGGTCGACCGTTTCTTTTTTAAACTGATCGTCGACTATCCAACGATAGATGAAGAGCATCTCATTTTAAAACGTATGGCCAAAACTACACCCAAAACAACGGTCGATGCGGTCGCCACGCTCCATGACATTCTTGAAATGCGCAAGCTGCTCGATCAGGTTCACGTCGACGAGAAAATTGAGCGCTACATTCTGCGGCTTGTCGCCGCCACCCGCGACCCGTCCATCTGCGGGCTGCCCGACCTGAAGAGCTATATCCGCTTCGGCGCCTCCCCGCGCG
Organism: Verrucomicrobiota bacterium; assembly: GCA_030619095.1. GTDB lineage: Bacteria > Verrucomicrobiota > Kiritimatiellia > Kiritimatiellales > Tichowtungiaceae > Tichowtungia. Next base: position 2,800 of record JAUXCB010000063.1, read on the forward strand.
CCTCGATCTATCTCACGCTAGCCGCTCGCGGTTACGCCCTGTTGCGCGGAAAGGAGTTTGTCGTCCCCGATGACGTCAAGGCCGTCCTGCACGATGTGGTTCGCCACCGCATCGCCATCAGCTATCGCGCCGAAGCCGAAGGCCTCAATTCCGATGCCCTCCTCGATAAGATCGTCGCCAAAGTCCCCGTAACTGAAGAAAGGTAATTCCATGCCCGACATGGACAAACGCCTGCGGCAGCTCCAGCTGCAAACCCGATATCCGGTTGAGCACATGCTCGCCGGCGAGTACCGCAGTGTATTCAAAGGCCGCGGCATGGACTTCGACGAAATCCGCCCCTATGAAGAGGGCGATGACGTCCGCTCCATTGACTGGAACGTCACCGCACGCACCGGCAAGCCGCACATCAAACGCTACATCGAAGAACGCGAGCTCGCCGTCTGGTTTCTCATCGACACCTCCGCCTCCTGCCGCGCCGGTCATGGACTGCGCACCAAATGGGACACGATGCACGAAATCTGCGCACTGATCGCACTCTCCGCCGTGCGCAACAATGACCGCGTCGGGCTGATCCTCTTTTCCGACCGCATCGAACACATCAACCCGCCGCGCAAAGGACGAATGCATGCCATGCACCTGCTCAGCGACCTGATGAACGCTGAGCCAACGGGTCGGAAAACCGACCTGCAACCCGCACTCGACACTCTCGCTCACCTCGCGCACCGCCGCTGCCTCACCTTTATAATCTCGGACTTTCTCTTCGATACCCACCGCGACCAGCTCGGACCATCCAGTTTTCAACAAGACCTCATCGCAATCGCGGTGAATGATCCGCAGGAGATGAAACCGCCCGCCTGCGGACTCACTGCGGTGAAGGACTCAGAAACCGGCGAGACCATGCTGTGCGACCTCAACCCAACACACCAGAGCGACTACACCCGCGCTTTCGAAACACAACGTACCGCACTCAAAACCGAACTCGAAACGGTTGGCACCGACCTGATTGAACTCACCACCCAAAGTGACTGCCCGGAAGTGCTTACACTTTTTTTCCGCAACCGCCTCCGCCGCACCGCCGATGAAACCGGCGGCTAATCGAAAGGACCTCTATGAACCCTCCAGACTGGAACAGACACGATAAACAGGGATCACTCAAAAAGTGGATTGAAATGCTCAACGCTGAAGCGCGCCGACAGTTTCTCCATGATGGAACCCATCTGGAGATATTCTTCCTCTTCAACGACGAAGGGCTGATGAATATCGCACCCATCGCCGGAATGGAAAAAGAGCAAATTATTGAGGGGCTGAAAAACACTCTGGCCGAAAAAAACGGATACGCCTACATCCATATTGTCGAAGCCCGAGCCAAAGCGATGGATAGTGCTGACGAAGCCGACTCCCTGCTCATCATCGCCGAAACCCGCGACGGATTCTCCAACGCGTGGTTCCACACTGTCGTGATGAAGAACGACGAAAAACTGCTGATGGATGCTATTGAAGTCGATGGATCAAAACTGGATGGCCGCTTCACCGGAATCTTCGAGAATGCGTAACTGGACCGTCATCCTGTTTTCACTGATCACCGCCAGCGCGCTGGCGGGTGAGCCGGTGATCACCTGTGAGCCACAAACACTGCGCGGAGTGCCGGGCGAACCACTTCGCCTAACCATAACGATAAAAACCGATCGTGCGCACCCGATCCAGTTGCGGGTTCCGGCCCTCAGCAATCTCCTTCTGCGCACCACCGAAAAAATCCCGATCCAACGCACAAAAACCGGCGGCTACATTCAAAAACGAGTCATCATCTGGCAGGGAATTTCCAGCGGCTCTATTGCGCTGACCAACCTAACGATCATTGCCGAAGGCCGTGAAGTTCTCTGTCCGGATATTATAATCACCGTTGATGCGGTCGAACCCGCCCCCATTCCAACCAAGGAGACGGAGGAATGACCTTCACGGCTCCATGGGTCTTACTATTGCTTCCGCTAAGCTTGCGTCTTCTGCGTAAACGAAAACTCAATGCAATCGAAGTCTCCAGCCTTGCGGGTTGGCAGGGCGCGGCGGAGCCGCGGCGTGTCCGTTGGCTGAACGTGTTGAGGGTTCTGCGCGCAGCCGTCTGCGCCCTGCTCCTCATCGCACTGGCCGGACCGCATACCGAGCGCCCCATAAGCGAAGAAATCAGGCAGGGAATTGCCATTGAAGTCCTGCTCGATATTTCCAGCAGTATGGATCAAACCATCAAAGGACATGATGACGAACAGATCACTCGCATGGAGGCCGCCAAGAAGGTGGTCGAAGCGTTTATCGATAACCGGCCCAACGATTTGATCGGCCTGATCACTTTCGCCCGTTATGCCGACACACTCAGCCCTCTCACATTCGGACACAGTGCGCTCACCCAATTGGTACGGGAAATCGAAATTCAGGATCGCCCCAATGAGGACGGCACCGCCTATGGCGATGCTCTGGCTCTGGCCTGCGCCCACCTCGACCAAATGAACAAATGGAACGATGAAGAAACACAACCCATCGAGAGTAAAGTCATCATCCTGCTAACCGACGGTGAAAACAACTGTGGCCTGCATCTTCCTGAAGTCGCCGCCGGCCTCGCAAAGAAATGGGGGATTCGAATCTATGCCATCAGCCTCAGTAACATGGAGGGGGGGAAACTAACCAAATCAGAACAGATGTTAGAAAGGATCAGCAAGGAAACCCTCGGTGACTTTTGGAAAACTTATAATGCAGACGAACTCAATGAGACGTACGCGCAAATTAATGATCTTGAAACCAGCGAAATAAAAAGCACCACCCGGGCATACACCGAACAGAAAACAATCTTCCCTCTCTTCGCCCTTCCCGCACTACTTCTGCTCCTGCTTGAGTGCATCTTGGGCACGACTTCCCTGCGCGTCACGGAGGAGGTGACGTCATGATTTTCAAAGAACCTGCCATGCTTCTCTTGCTTCTTGCGCTTCCTCTCTTTGGATGGCTGTTCAAGCGCGCCCGGCGACTGCAAAATAAATCCGCTGAAAAACTGCGAGGCGAAAAAAAACGTTCCAGCGGTTGGAGCCAAAAAGATCTCCTGCGTATCGGATCATTCGCCGCACTAATGATCGCACTGGCTCAACCAGCGTGGAACCCCAAACCCGAACCATTAAATATTCAAGGTCGCGATCTGGTCATCGCACTGGATATCTCCCGCAGTATGCTCGCCGCAGACGTCTTCCCAACCCGCCTCGAGGCGGCAAAAATCTCAATTTTCGAAACGTTGGGTCCGTTACGAGGACAGCGCATCGGGCTAATCACGTTCGCCGGTGCGGCGTCCGTACGCGTCCCGCTCACGCTGGATCATAATTTCGTGCGCTACATGCTGGAGCGTGCAACTCCCTCCGATGCCAACGTCGGCAGCACCTCGTTGCAGGCCGCAATTGAAAAGGCGCTCGACTCCGCACTGAGCGAATCCAAAAAAGGCGACCAGGACATTATCCTCTTCACGGATGGCGAGGACCACATCAGCGACATGGAGGCGACCGCCGAGCAACTGCGCGAGAGCGGCGCGCGGGTAATGATCATCGGGCTCGGCGATCCCGTCGACGGCGCAAATATTCCTGATTCTGAAACCCCCGATGAGTGGATGAAAAACAAGGACGACGAGATTGTCACCACCCGCTTGGACGAAAAAATACTGCTTCAGCTTTCGGCGAACAGCCCAAACGTGATCTACCACGCCGCACAAACCCGCCCGTTCGATCTGTTCGCGCTTTACAACCAGCTGATTGCCAACACATCCGCCCTGCCCGTCAGCGACGAAAAACAGATTGTCTACACCGAAGGCTACCCGCTCTTCATCGCCCTATCCCTTCTGCTCTGGCTACTCCCGTTGAACAAACAACTCTTCCCGATGCTCGCCCTGCTCCTGATTACAGGGTGCGGTCTGGATCTACAACCCGATGAAGTTTCCCAACAAATTAAAAAAACCCGTGCTCAGTGGGCCGAAGCGCAGGACGCTATTGAAACCGATCCGCGTACAGCCGTTGACACTCTGGAACAGACTTTTTATGAATTACTAGACGCCGCAATGAAGTATCCCGGCGACCCGCGCATCGCGCAACAGATCGCCGGCCTCAACCAACAGATTCATGAAGTAAAGAAACGAGTCAACGCTCAGCAAGAAGCCGAAAAAAATCTGCAGAAAAAACTAGAAGATGCCATTGAGTTGCTCGATGAGTTAACTCAACAGCAAGTGGGTCTTTCGGAAAAAAGCCGTCATCTATTGCGTCGGCGGCCATCCGCAACGCCGGAAGAAAAAGCGGCTGGCGCACCGCCCGCACTTGAAGACCAAACCGCCATCCGCGAAGGAACCGGAAAGGTTCTCGAAACCGTAACCGAGATTCAGGTTTTTATTCGCAAAGCGATGGAAGCTGTTTATGGAAAAGAACAGGCGGCGGCACCCACCGAATTCGATCAGGCCGTGAACGAACTAACCGCCGCGCGGCAGTCCCAGAAAACAGCCATCGGCCACCTGAGGTCCGCGCGTGCGAACTGGGTACAAGCCAACTCTGCATTCCTCAGCGCCGCGCGGCAGATGCAGAAAGCAATGCAACTGCTTTCTGATCAGAACAAAAGGCAGAACTCAGGAGAGAACTCTGAACCATCCGATGATTTTGAAATGGATTGGGAGTTTGAAGAGGATATGGAATGGTCCGAATCGGATATGCCGAGCGACCTATCCATGCCGATGGCTGCCGGGGAGTTTCAAACCGACCTTCAAAACCGTTCGCTTCCAACCCCAAACTACACAGCAGAAGAAATTCTAAGGGAAGAAGCCGCCAATATGAAGAAACGGGCCGCGCAAAAAACGAAAGCCAGCGGGGAAAACGTGGAGAAAAACTGGTAATGAGAGTGAACCGTTATCTCTTCGCCTTTATCAGTTTTTTTCTGGCAATCCATTGGGGGTATGCCGAGCTGACGGTCAGCCTGAAACCGGAGGAAACAAGCCGCTTTATCTATGAACCGTTCACGTTGCTGCTGAATGCGGGCGCGAATGCGGAACCTCCGCAAGTCCCGTCCGGAACCGGCTACAGTGTCATCGGGATACGAAAAGAAATAGATTCCGACACCTTTCGAATTGAGATCATCCCTGAAGAAGC
>JAUXCB010000241.1 GCA_030619095.1 Verrucomicrobiota bacterium
CGAGATTCATCTCCTCGGTGGCGATGTCGCAGTGGTCAATATCGATCGCTTTGGCAAAACAACCGGGGGCATGAAATCCGAGGGCAAAGTCGATCGGTTTAGGGAGTTCCTCAGCGGGAATATCCATTTCGTCAGCGATGAGGTAGCGCTGATCGGTAAAATCCATATCGATCTTGTTGCGGTAACCGAATTTCTCCTCGGCGGGAATACACTCCGCGACATCCGGGCTTTCAAAGCCACCGATGTGTTCGAGCGCATCGACCACCTGCTTGCGTTTCACACGAAGCTGCTCGGAATAGTCAAAGTGCTGCCACTTGCATCCGCCGCAGACGCCAAAATATTCACACCGCGGCTCCGTGCGGCGGTCGGAAAACTCCACCACCTCGGTGAGGCGCGCCTGAAGGAAGCGCTTTTTGATTTTCGTGATCCGTGCCTGAACCGTGTCACCCACCGCGACAGGTCCTTCCACAAAAACCTTCATGCCGTCCTCAAGCTGTCCGATGCAGCGGTTCTTATCCGCCGTATCGAAAATCTCGACCTCAATCATCTCTCCTTTTTTGACCATAAGCGCGTTGTTAAATCACGAACCGCCCGCTCTGTCGACTCTTCTTATGACACAATTGTGCTTTGCGCGGCGGATGAGTTTCCGAGATCTGAACGGAAATTTTCCTGACATTGGAAAGGTACTTCATTGCGGCGAAGAAACGGGTCTGCTAGCCTGTCTGGCTTATGGCGAAAAAGGCAACACCGATGATGGAGCAGTACCGGCGAATCCGGCGTGAACTACCGGAGGGAACGATTCTCTTTTTTCGACTCGGGGATTTCTATGAAATGTTCATGGAGGATGCCAAAGAGGCCTCAAGGATCCTCGACATCACGCTGACAAAGCGCCACGACATCCCGATGTGCGGCATTCCTTTCCATGCAGCGGAAGGCTACCTTGCCCAGCTGATCGACGCGGGGAAAAAAGTCGCCATCTGCGAACAGGTCGAAGATCCCGCCGCGACCCAGGGGATTGTAAAGCGCGCGGTCACCCGCGTGGTAACGCCTGGAACGATTCTCGACGAGGGAACCCTCGACCGCTCTCGCAACAACTATCTCGCGGGACTGGTACGTGATGGCCAGCGGTTTGGCCTCGCCATGCTCGATCTTTCGACCGGCACATTCTGGATTGAAGAATCCGCCAGCGCCGAAGCGCTCTCCAACAACTTCGCCCGCTACACGCCGCAGGAGTGCATCGTTGCCGAAGCCTCGGTAGAGGAGGATGCGATTGACTCGATCCTCGGGCAAACGCTCAAAACGATCTGTGAAGACTGGACGTTTGAGGCCGCCAATGCCGAGGATGTTCTTCTGCGCCACTTTAAAATTCATTCACTGAAGGGCTTCGGCTGCGAAAACTGCCGACTGGGTCTACGCGCCGCCGGCGCGGTACTCTATTATGTCCACACCGAGCTGCGCCGAAATCTTGCACACGTCCGGCGCATTCAGGTGAAAAACCCAGATGACTATATTCTGCTTGATGAGACGACGGTGATGAATCTAGAGCTGATCGCGCCGCTCAACCCAGCGCGTCAGGGGCCGAAGGCCACACTGCTCAACGTGCTCGACTCGACCCGCACGGCGATGGGTGCGCGAATGCTACGCGACTGGATTGTCCGTCCACTCCACGACCTGGCTGCGATTCAGGCGCGGCATGATGCCGTACAGGCATTCACCGAAACCCGCCCCCTGCTCGCACAGGTACGCGAGGTGCTCGGCGAGATGCGCGATCTGGAGCGAATGATATCGCGCCTCGGCTCCGGCGGAGGCAATGCGCGTGATCTGCGCGCGGTCGGCGAGTCGCTCGATCAGTTGCCCACACTCAAAAACCTGCTAGCAGAAAACGGAAACTTCCGCCCCCTGGAAAAATCGATTGAGGTTCTTCCATCCCTTGTGAAACAGATCCACGAAGCCCTCGAAGAGGAGCCTGCGGTTTCGACCAAGGAAGGTGGAATGATCCGCAAGGGTTTTTCGCTGGAGCTGGACGAGTTGCGCGATGCGGGAGCCAGAGGCAAACAATGGCTTGCTGAATTTCAAGCAGCCGAGCAGAAACGAACCGGAATCAAATCGCTGAAAATCCGTTACAACAAGGTATTCGGCTATTTTATTGAAGTGACAAAATCGAACCTGTCGATGGTACCGGAGGAATATACCCGCAAACAGACAATGACAAATGCGGAGCGGTTTATCACACCGGAGTTAAAGGAATACGAAAATAAAATTCTCGGCGCACAGGAGCGGGCCGTCGCTCTGGAGTTGGATCTCTTCTGCCGACTCCGCGAAGAGGTGGTCAAAGAAATCGACACGATTCAGCGCAATGCGCGCGCCGTCGCCGAATCCGATGTGCTGGCGGCCTTTGCAGAAAACGCGCTGACCCGCCGTTACGTGCGCCCGGAAATGAGCGAGAGCGATGATCTTGAAATCCGCGACGGACGCCACGCAGTCGTAGAGCAGATGCCCGATGCCGAACGGTTTGTGCCGAACGACACCACGCTCAACTGCACCAATCACCAACTGATCATTATTACCGGGCCAAACATGGCTGGCAAATCGACCTATATCCGCCAGGTGGCTCTGATAACGATCATGGCGCACATCGGCTCGTTCGTTCCGGCCCGCGAGGCGAAAATCGGACTGGTCGACCGTGTCTTTACACGGGTCGGTGCCAGTGACGACCTGGCGCGCGGACGCTCCACCTTTATGGTGGAAATGCAGGAAACCG
>JAUXCB010000145.1 GCA_030619095.1 Verrucomicrobiota bacterium
AGATTTTTTGGCAAAATCATTAAAGGGCAAAATCATTTTTTCTAACCATCTGTATATGAATAGGTAATCATTTTGCCCTTTAATGATTTTGCCTATATCCCATTGCACTCGTGGTGGTTGATTTTAAGGAAAATTAACTGGAGCGGGACTTTATCAACAGTCTGGACGCGGTGTCCTCCCCGCGTTTTTTGTGAAGGTGAATGCGGTGAGGACACCGCATCTACGTTCAGGATTTCCAAACATTGGAAAAACAGATGCGCCTCTATGCAATGGAGCGCCAAAGCTTGGAAACTTTAAGCACGCGGATGAAACTGGCGGTGAACACCTTTGAGACGATCGGGATCGACATGGGTGTAGATCTGGGTGGTGGCGATGTCGGCGTGTCCGAGCATTTCCTGAATAATGCGCAGGGGCGCCCCGTTGGCCAGCAGGTGGCTGGCGAAGGAGTGACGCAGAGTGTGGGGATAAATGGTTTTGGTGATGCCCGCGTTTCGCGCGCACTTTTTGATCATATCCCAAACGGTTTTTCGGGACATCGCCTGGTGACGGTTGCTCAGGAAAACCGTCTGTTCATGATCCCCTGGTGTGAGTCTCGGACGAACCTCTTTGAGGTAGCGCTCGACCCATTTGATGGCCGTGCCGGCAACGGGTACAACGCGCTCCTTGCGTCCCTTCCCGATACAGCGCAAAAACTTTTCGTCAAAATGGAGATCGCCAAACTCCAGCCCGACAAGCTCCGATACGCGCAGGCCGGTCGCATAGAAGAGTTCCAGAATGGCGCGATTCCGGATTCCGAGCGGTTTGCTCAGATCCGGCGCATCGAAAAGCCGGGTAATCTCTTTGGGCGTCAAAACGCTGGGGAGCATTTTCCAGACCCTGGGAGATTCCATCGTCTCGGCCACGTTGACCGCAAGCAGTCCCTCCTGTGTGAGATAGCGGAAGAACACTTTCAGCGCAACCAGATGACGCGAGAGGGAGTTGGCGGCCAGCCCGCGCGCCTTCTCATCCAGCAGGTGATCAAGAATCTGCTTGCGGGTGACATCGTTGAGCGACTGCACACCCTTCTTTGCGAGAAAATCGAGAAAGCGGCCAATGTCATCGGCATACGCTGCGCGCGTGTTTTTACTGAGGCCCCTTTCGAGACTGACGTAATCGAGAAACTGTTCCAGCAGTGCTCTCATAGAAAGGATGAAATTTGAAAAATGAAACCTGAAATGCAGAGAAGTATCGAATTAGGATGCGCTACCCGCTTTTGTGTTTTTCGACATCGTGACAAAAATTGCGATCAGCTCATCTGATTCTTTCCAAACAGCCTTCACCAAATCATGCTCAAAATCACACCCCTCTTCGAGCAACTCCATCCACAACTGCGTCTCGTCAGCCTCTTGAGTACAGATTTCAATTTTAGAAATAAACTCTGCGCGACTTCGAGCACGGGAGGCTTCCCGATAATTAGCAGCAACGGATGTACCGGAACGGATGAACTGTTTGCCAACAACCCGAACCTCATCCCGATTCTTGGGGAGAATTTTATAGAGCCGAATGACGTTTAAAGCGTAACGCTTTGTGCGAACCTTTAAATCTTCGACTTCGTGTTCCATCCAACCCCTTCAGGTTTCATCTTTCGAATTTCACAATTCTTCCCCAGTCAGCCGCTCATAGGCCTCGAGATATTTGGCCTGCGACTTTTCGAGGATCTCGTCGGGCAGCGCCGGAGCCGGCGGGGTCTTGTCCCAGTCGAGCGTTTCGAGATAATCGCGGACGAACTGTTTGTCGTAGGACATCGGCGAGCAGCCGACCTGATAGGTGTCGGCGGGCCAGAAGCGGGAGCTGTCCGGCGTGAGTACTTCGTCGATGAGAATCATTTCGCCGTCGAGCTCGCCAAACTCGAATTTGGTGTCGGCAATAATGATGCCTTTGGTCAGCGCGTAGTCGGCGGCTTCTTTGTAAAGGCGCAGGCTGATCTCTTTGAGCTTTTCAGCTTTTTCTTCGCCGACGATTTCCTTCATCTGGTCAAAGGAGATATTTTCGTCGTGCAGCCCCTGCTCCGCTTTAGTGGACGGAGTAAAAATCGGCTCGTCGAGCTTGTCGGCCTGCCGATAGCCGGGGCGAAGCGGCATGCCGCCGATGGTTCCGCTCTTCTGGTATTCCTTCCAGCCGGAGCCGATGAGGTAGCCGCGGACAATACACTCAACCAAAACCACTTCGGTTTTTTTGACGAGCATGGAACGACCCTGAAGCTGGTCGGCGTACTCATTGAACGGTGCAGGGAAGTCGGCAACATCCACAGAGATCATGTGGTTTTTCACAATATCACCGGTGCGTTCAAACCAGAATTTGGAGATCTTGTTGAGCACTTCGCCTTTCTGCGGGATGCCGTTGGGCATCACACAGTCAAATGCGGAGATGCGGTCGCTGGCTACAAACAGCAGCTTGTCGCCCGCATCAAAAATTTCACGCACCTTTCCGCTGCGCGACGGCACGCCGGGGATTTCAATTTTGGTTAGGGCCTGGCTCATCTTTTCTCTCCTTTTATATTTTAAAGCATGAATGCGTCGCGGGCCGAATCACGAAATGCGCGACAATAGCGACGGGCAGACACCGCATCTTCCTTCAACATTTTATCGCCAGGATACCGAATGTTTACAGCGAACTCAGACAAATACACCAGCCCTTTTCGATGCGCTTCCCACAAAGGCTCAAAAGAAACCGCTTTCTCCAACAAAGCAACGAGGTCATGTATTTTAGAAATCTTTTCCCCAGCCTCACAAAGGTGCGCTTTCAAATATTTCTCAACACACTGCTGGGCATGAAAACAAACCGCATCTGGATTCGGATTTTTACGAGCACGTGATTCCCGTTCCATCGTGGCGAAATCACCTTCGGCTTTTTCAATCCACTCAAGCGTGAGAGGTTTCATAAAGAATCCTCCCTGTTTCAAGAATTTCGCGGATAAATGAATCACCCATTCTCAAACGCTCCGCAATCATTTCCGGCGTGCGAACAATCAGATCGACCGGGAACGCGGGACGAGTGTCCATTCGCAATTGTACGGCTTGTTCAACCGAACGTCCTTCAAACGGCATCACCACCAGCAAATCCACATCCGAATCTTCGGTGGCGGTATCTGTAGCACAAGAACCAAACAGCACAACCTTCTCCGGGTGGAAGCGCTGTACAATCTCGGTGCACCAGTCGTCGATCTGTTTTCGCGTAATCATGAGTCAGGACACAAAGGGTGAAAGTTCACGGAGACGTTGCACAACTTTCGGCAGTTCGGTCAAGACCGCATCGACATCTTCTTCCGTATTGTAAGTGCTGAGACTGAACCGGATGGAGCCGTGTACGGCCAGACCCAGCACATTCATCGCGCGCAGCACATGCGACGGTTCGAGCGAACCCGACGCGCAGGCCGAGCCGGTGGAGGCGCAGATGCCGCGGTCGTCGAGCATCAGCAGGATGGCTTCGCCCTCGATGTAGTCAAAACTGATGTTGGTGGTGTTCGGCAGGCGGCTTAATGTGTCGCCGTTGATCCGCGCGCCGGGACAGCTTTCCATAACGCCCGCTTCGAGCCGGTCGCGCAGGTCTTTGACCCGCGTGTTTTCCTCTTTGAGGTGTTTTCCCGCCAGTTCGCAAGCCACGCCGAGGCCGACAATGTACGGCACGTTTTCGGTTCCGGCGCGCCGACCGCGTTCCTGGTGGCCGCCGAGAACCAGCGGCTTCACTTTGGTGCCGCGCCGAATATAGAGTGCGCCGACCCCTTTGGGCGCGTGGATTTTATGACCGGACAGCGAAAGCATATCAATGGGAAGCTCGCTCACCTTCATCGGAATTTTGCCGACGGCCTGAACACCGTCCGTATGAAAAACTCCGCCGGCTTCGTGAACCATTTCCCCGATCAACCCGACCGGGAAAATGACGCCGGTTTCGTTGTTGGCCCACATGATCGACGTCAGGCTCCTGCCCGTCTGAAGCTCACGCTTCAGCGTGTCGAGATCCAGCCGTCCGAGCTCATCGACATCCAGCTTGGTCAGGCGGAAGCCGCGGTCTTCAAGATAGTGGCACGGACCGGAAACAGCGGCGTGTTCCACCTTGGAGGTGACAATGTGCGGCGGCTTGTCCATCGCCTCGACCCCGCCGCGAATCGCGAGATTGTTGCTCTCCGAGCCGCAGCTGGTAAACGTGATCTCCTGCGGGTCGGCCGCGCCGATCAGGGCGGCAACCTGCTCGCGGGCGGCCTCAACATATTTTTTCACCTGGCCGCCGAAGGTATGCATGCTCGACGGGTTGCCCCACAGATCCGTCAGAAACGGCATCATCGCCTCGCGCACTTCGGAGGCGATCATGGTCGTCGCATTGTTATCCAAATATATAGTTTTCATTTTTTTCTTCACCACGGAATACACTGAATACACGGAAGGTCAGTTTGCTATACGCTCAATCTGAATTTGCGGGGAATGCCCGAAATTCACAAGCAACTCCAATTTATAACCGGTTGCTTTTAAATAGTTTTGAATCTGGCTGCGATGCTCATCTGTCAAATTCTTGACGGCTTTGATCTCCACAATAATTTTATCATCAATAATGAAATCGGGGATGAACTTCTGATACACTCCCTCAACAAAACCAACGCCCTTTTCTCGATAAACCACAAACAGAGCTCCCCTTGTTTTATACGTCAGATCTTCATAAATCAGTGACCCCATTTTTTCCCCTTCCGTATTACTATTCGTCGTTTTCTTGTTTTTTGTGTCGAAGACCCCGAGGCTTCGGGGCACGTTTTATATGGCAACTCATTTATTCCGCCTCGGCGGA
>JAUXCB010000133.1 GCA_030619095.1 Verrucomicrobiota bacterium
CAAACAAAAGGAGCGCCGGGTTGTGTCACCGCCGTAATGTTCACAACCGACGCTCGGCCACGGGTCCAGTTCACATGCACTCGAGCCCGCCGGCCCTGAACACTTTCCAACTTCAAATTTATGGTGTGTCCGCCGACCCCCACTTTTATATTTTTCCCCGCAGAGAGTGCTACCGTCTTGCTCCCTTTTTGCCTAAACCGTTTGTAGGGCATACGTTGCAGCTTCGGCATCAGGCCTGAAAGCGCTGCGTCCGAGGGCCCTTCCGCCTGATCAGCCGCGATCAATTGAATCCGAACACGAACCGTTTCCTGCGCCTCCGCGTGACCGGACACCCCCGACAAAGCGAGGCAAACCAACATGTAATACGTCATCTTCATATTCCGGACTCCAATTCAACGTCATCGAGCCAGATAACCGTCCATCCCGAATCGTGATCAGTATACACCATCGGTGATACGCCGGAAAGCGCAGAGTCCACATACTCGATCTCCGTCTGGAAGACGAACGCGTCGTCTCCTTTCCTCGACGGGATCCATACCGCCACAAGCACCAGACAGGCACAAACCACCGCCCCGGCCCGGACCCATAGCGGGGACCAGCTTGGCTGCGGAGAATCTTTCAGGCGGATTTCCCGACGAACGTCCGATACCATACGTTCCGCCGACACCGGGGCCTCAATGGAATCTTCGCGCAACACGATCCCGACCGCCCGAAGCGCATCCGCACGGGCCTGGAGAGCCGGATCGGATTGAACCGCAGTGCTCACCGCCTCCCTTTTCTTCGGCGTCAAACTGTCATCAATCCAGGCAGAAAGAGTTTTATCCGTGATTTTCATGATTGGCTTCCTTTCAGCAACTGTTGCATCTGTTTCCGCGCATTGTACAGGCGCGACATCACCGTGCCCTCCCGGCACTTTACAATCTGGGAAATCTCCTTGTACGACAGGCCCTCGACCTCGCGTAAGATTAACACCATTCGCAGCTTTTCCGGCAGTTGATCCATGGCTTGATAAAATTCCTGCTGGATTTCCGCGCGCATCATCGTCTGATCCGGTTGACTGCGGCGCCCCGAAGATCCAGAGGCCTCCAGTTCATCCATATATTCGTATTCATTGCGGCGTTTGACCTTCCGAAAATGATCCAACGCGGTTCGCGTGGCGATGGAATACAGCCAGGTGAAAAAAGAGGAGCGGCCTTTGAATCGGGGGAGGTTCTTCCAAACTTTGATCCAGGTTTGCTGCGCCAGTTCCTGCGCCAGAAGCGGATCCCGCGCAGTTCGCATGAGCAGGCCCATGAGCCGGTCATGGTATGCGTACACGAGACTTTCAAAAGCGTCTTCATCGCCCCTTCCTGCCCGTTCGATAATGTTCGCGTCTTCGTCCATTTCTCAGAGTGCCGTTCCGCATCGGGGAACCTGACAGCTCCCACGATGCCGGAAGAATTCACCCGCCGCAAGCGTTCGCACCGCCTAATGCCACGCATATCGGTCGTGTGCATGACTCCGCGAACGACGGCTTCCATAAGAAACCCAGACCCTTTCTGTGCGAACATCGTAGCGCCCCGGCACCCAGCGAATGTCCCCTCGTCCACAACGCGAACCCGCTCGATCATAATGACCCGGAATCCACATCTTGACCCGCCGGGTTTCGTACCGGCCTGACGGACGGCGGTGATAGCGAGACCTCTCCACGATGACCGGAGAGCAGTACCCTGTCCTGGAGCGAATCTGAACAAAAGGGTGGTGACGGACATCGTCGTGGATCGAGTGGCTCACCGCATTGTTCAGAAACCAACCCCCAAGCAGGCCCCCGATCAGATAGCGTTCTTTTTTCCCGGCCTGGGCCGGTTGAGCGCCTGTTAATGCCGTCGCTACAGCAAGAATACAGATGATTTTTTTCTTCATTTCCAACCTCCTTTTGGTTTTGGTTTCAGGAGTACGACGACCGATATTCCAGTTTATTCATTTTTTATTTCCTATTTCAGCTTTTTCGGCATCTGCGACCCTCAACAGGGGGCTCAACGCCACTATCACCAATAGGAAAAGGAACAGCCTGCGGCAAAAATCACGGGCTGTTTCATCATGGAAGCATGGTTTGCTCACAAATATGGCGACCAATCAATCCTCCAGCTCAACATGGATTTTGTAGAACATCTGGTCGCTTGCAGGGTGGTTGGTGTCGGTGGTTGACTCAGCTGTCCACAGGATATTGGTTTTCAAAAAAGTTATAGAAACTTATTTGCAGTTGTACCGGAATTTCGATATAACCACATATAACTCAATACAAGGTTTAGCCTGATCTATTCAGGTTAGAGGCGTTCATTATGGATAAAATCAAAAATCCTTTTTCTCCGGGGGCAGGATCTCCGCCGCCCGAATTGGTCGGACGGGATGATCTGATCGAAAGTGCCCGGGTGCTTCTGGGTCGGGTGCAGCAAAAACGCTCGGAAAAAAGCCTGATTCTCATTGGCTTGCGAGGGGTCGGGAAAACAGTCCTTCTCAACGAAATAGAACGTCTCACCCGGAAATCGGGATACCACACGATCACTTTGGAAGCACATGAAAACAAATCTCTGGCCGCACTGCTTACCCCCCAACTCCGTCAGCTTCTTTTTGAACTGGATCGAATGACAGACTTCAGCGAAAAGGTTCGGCGCGGATTGAGCGTTTTGAAAAGCTTTGTCGGCAACGTAACCGTTACCGTCTCGGAAATAGAATTCGGTCTGGATATCGAGCCGGAACGCGGTTCTGCCGACAGTGGCGATCTGGAAGCCGATTTGCCCAACCTGTTTATTGCCGTGGCTGAAGCCGCCCAGGATCGGGGAACAGCCATTGCCCTGCTGATTGATGAAATCCAGTATTTTTCACAAAACGAACTGAGTGCACTCATCATGGCTATGCACAAGATGCAACAGCGTCAACTCCCGCTCGTTCTGCTTGGTGCAGGATTGCCCATTTTGACCCGTCTGGCCGGAGAATCAAAATCATATGCCGAACGCCTTTTTGATTTTCCGCTCATCGGGCCGCTACCCCCTTCCGACGCACGGAAAGCACTTCAAGACCCCGTTCGACATGCAGGTGCCGAAATTACAAAAGATGCCATTCGTCAAATCGTCGAGATCACACAAGGGTATCCCTATTTCATTCAGGAATGGGGATATCAGTCATGGAATCACGCAGAGAAATCCATCATTACACTCGACGACGTAAAAGAAGCGACCGAAACCGTAGTGGCTCGATTGGACAAAAACTTTTTTCGAGTCCGTTTCGACCGGCTGACTCCCCGGGAAAAAGAATACCTTCGGGCCATGGCTCATCTAGGTTCCGCCCCCCAACGCTCCGGTGATATTGCAGCTGTTCTCGGAGTAAAAGTCGGCAGCCTCGGCCCCACTCGGGCGAAGCTCATTCACAAAGGAATGATATACAGCCCGGACTATGGGAATATGGCCTTCACCGTCCCTTTATTCGCTGAATTTATGCGGCGCACCATTCCGGAATTCAGACCCCATTGCTAAGTGTCCGCTCCAGTTGATGGGTTGCTCGTTGTTGGTTGTTCGGGTTATTTCGCCGAGGTGTTCATGTGTAAGCTGTTGCGCCATCAACGAACAACGGCCGCGCAAACCAAGAGGTTTTGCAAGCGGACACGGAACTCCTCCCGGAGCCGCCGCCGGTCCGCCCTGCAGCTGCCCCGACCCATGAGGACGGAACCAAGGTCGGCCGCAACGATCCCTGCCCCTGCGGCAGCGGTAAAAAATACAAAAAGTGCTGCGGGCAGTAGCCTCGCGCCGCCGGGCATTGCAAATTGAACATTGATTATCGGGCGTTGCTCATGAACTATGCCTGCATGATTATGAACTGGTTTATCGGGTTGAATCCAATTGTTCAGGCGCTGCTGGCCACGCTTTTCACATGGGGGGTCACCGCGCTCGGCGCGGCACTCGTCTTCTTTTTCAAAACCATTAACCGCAAGGCGCTCGATGCCATGCTCGGCTTCGCCGCCGGCGTGATGATCGCCGCGAGCTTCTGGTCGCTGCTGGCCCCGGCCATTGAAATGTCCGAGGGCACAGGCCTTCCGTCGTGGCTTCCCGCCGTGGTTGGATTTCTGCTGGGCGGAGCGTTTCTTCGCGGCATCGACTACGTTCTCCCGCATCTGCATCTGGACAAACCGATCGAAGAGGCCGAGGGAATTCACACCACTTGGCGCCGCAGTGTGCTGCTGGTGCTGGCGATCACACTCCACAATATTCCCGAAGGTCCCGCCGTCGGTGTCGCCTTTGGCGCGGCGGCCTGCGGCCTGCCGTCCGCCACGCTGGCGGGAGCGATTGCGCTCGCCATCGGAATCGGTATTCAGAATTTCCCTGAAGGCGCTGCGGTCTCCGTCCCGCTCCGCCGCGAAGGTCTCTCGCGCCGCAAGTGTTTCTGGTACGGCCAGCTCTCCGGCGCGGTCGAGCCGATCGCCGGGGTGCTCGGCGCGGCCGCCGTTCTGCTGATGCGCCCGATTCTCCCCTACGCGCTCGCCTTCGCCGCAGGGGCCATGATCTTCGTCGTCATCGAAGAACTCATCCCCGAATCGCAGGCGGAAAAGAACACCGATATCGCCACGCTGGGTGCCATGCTCGGCTTCGCCGTGATGATGACGCTTGATGTCGCGCTCGGGTAGTTAAGGAAAGTTCCCGACGGGTAACGGCGACAAAGACGGAGCGAAAGACCCGGTTGGTGACAATCATGATATTTTCCGTGCGGTCCTTCGGCGAGTTTTGTAACGTCTCCGCAGCGGCGCGGTCGGCCGCCACCGTCAGCCCGCGCGGAAGCGTCCCCTTCATTCATCGGGCGCGAGGTGATCACGCCGTCTTTTAGCTCAAAAAACAGTTCGGGTGATGCGGAGCAGATTGCGAAATCATCCGTTTCAATGAATGCGCCATAGCCGCCCTGCTGCGCGGCGATCAGATCACAAAAGAATGAAAGCGGCTCGCTGGAAAAATCCGCATTCAGCCGAAACGTATAATTCACCTGATAGGTGTCGCCCGCTGCGATGTGATCTTTAATCGAAGCAATCACCTCGGAGTACTCGGCCCGCGTCACCGACGGCATCCATTCGCCGAGTTGATAGTGGGGCAGACACTCCTGTCTGCCCTCTTTGCTGAAATGAGCAGACAAGAGTGTCTGCTCCACATTTTCAAAAAGCCCGAACTGCAGAAGCGGC
>JAUXCB010000240.1 GCA_030619095.1 Verrucomicrobiota bacterium
CTTCCTAAGACCGCTTGGCCTCCGACTTCACCCCGGGCTTCCGGGCAGGCATCCAGTCAGGCGATATTATTATTGAGATCAATGGAGAGGAAACTCGGGAACTGAGTCTCTCAGAGGCCATCCAGCGGATGCGCGGAGAACCCGGCACGGAGGTTCGCATCAAAACGTTGCGTCCCGCGACACGTGACACAAAAGAGATCCCTATCCTTCGCGAGGAGATCCGCGTGGCCAGCGTAAAAGATGCCAAGATGCTCCACAATAAGATTGGCTACGTCCGCATCACTCAGTTTAACGAACCGACGGGGGGAAAACTTAAAGCAGAGATCCATGCATTGATGGATAAAAAGATGACGGCGCTGGTGCTGGATCTGCGAGGCAATCCCGGTGGACTGCTCACCGCAGCGGTCGATGTGGCCGAGCTGTTCCTGGAACGCGGAAAAATGATTGTCTCCACCCAGGGCCGTGACGGAATGAAAAACGGGCAGCGGTTTAAATCCGGCGGCAACACCCACTTCACCCGCTTCCCGCTGGCGATTCTTGTCAACGAAGGAAGTGCCAGCGCATCGGAAATTGTAGCGGGGGCACTGCAGGATCACAACCGTGCGGTACTGGTCGGCGAAAAAACCTTTGGGAAAGGCTCCGTACAAAGTATCTTACCGCTCCCCGATGGCTCAGCCATCAAGCTGACCACCGCAAAATACTACACCCCGAGCGAACGTGTCATTCACGACCATGGAATTGAACCGGACATTCAGGTCAAAATGTCCGCTGAAGATTTTTACAAAATCCGCCAGCAACAGGCCGCAAAAAACGGGGAAGCCGAGACGCTAAAGGAGAACGAGCTCCGCGACATCCAGGTTGAAACCGCACTCGGGGCTCTCAACGGCATGTTGATACAGCAGGAGTGGGGCCAATGAAACTTCTCGGAATCGAAACGTCCTGCGATGAAACCGCAGCGGCCGTTGTAGAAGACGGTGCCGTGCGCTCCAATATCATCTACTCACAGATTGCCCAGCATGCGCCCTACGGCGGGGTCGTGCCAGAAATCGCCTCGCGGGATCATGTCCGAAAGCTGCCCGGCATCATCGAAGAGGCTCTCGCCAAAGCCAACGGTTCCTTCGACGACCTCGACGGCCTCGCCGTCACCTTCGGCCCCGGGCTGGCCAGCTCGCTATTGATCGGCTTTTCGGCCGCGCGGGCGCTCAGCCAGCGGCTGAACAAGCCGCTGATGGGCATCAACCATCACGAAGGTCACATCTACTCCGTCTTTCTTGGCGAGGACCCGCCACAATTGGAAGGTGCCTTCCCAATGCTCACCCTGATGGTTTCGGGTGGCGACACCCGGCTGGTGTACATCCGTGAGCCGGGGAACTACGAAATCGTTGGGCAGACCATTGACGATGCCGCCGGCGAGGCGCTCGATAAAGGCGCCACCCTGCTCGGCCTCGGATATCCCGGCGGGCCCGCCATCCAACAATTCGCCGAGGGCGGCAACCCGCACGCTGTGCGGTTCCCTCGCGGACTCGACAACCCCGGTAGCGACTGGACCTACAACCTCGACCGAACGCTCTGCTTCAGCTTCAGCGGACTCAAGACCTCCCTGCTCTACTTCCTGCAAAAAAATCCGGACGTGATGGAAGACGAAACGAAAAAGCGCGATGTAACCGCCAGCTATCAGGAAGCCGTGGCCGATGCGCTGACCACGCGCATGGAACGGGCGCTTAAGAAATACTCCTGCGCCGCATTTTCCTGTGCTGGAGGGGTCTCGCTCAACAAACCCCTTCGAGGGAAACTGACCGCCCTCTCCGAAAAAACCAGCGTACCGCTCAGGCTCTCCTCCCCGACACTCTGCACCGACAACGCCGCCATGATCGCCGGGGCAGCGGCGATCCGGCTCCAGGCAGGCCTGCCCTTTAATGTACCGCAGGATGTGAACCCCACTCTGCGGCTTGAAAACTGGAAGCGGGTTAATAAGCAACCTGAACTCTAAAGAAGGCGGCAAGATCCATCCCGTCAAAGAGGGCAATCACCCTCTCCATTCCCGCAGACAACGGCACCGTCACCTCTCCGGAGATATCCGGCGAAGCATCCCGCCAGGCAGACAGATCATTTGAGATCTGTAGAACAAAGGTGAGAGATGGATCGTCCGTCCGGCGGTTGTAGGAGACCGTTACGCGATCCAACCCGGTATCATAGACCATAACCAGTTTATGTGACGGAAGATTTCCAAAAACCATCGGGTCGGTACCGAATATGTATTCAGCAATATTACTCAAGTCATCCCCATCGGGGTCGGAATCGTCCGACCAAAAAGCCTGTCTATCCTGTTATCCTGTCAAAACTCCCTCTTTATTTGCTGTCTACCCATTCAAAATGACAAAGAGCCCGATAAATAGCAGTAAAATATTGGTCGGTAACAGGTTGAAAATAGCGAAGAGGGTGCCCTGAGGCGTAGCACGCCGAAAGTGCCTGCAAACAAAGTGCAACAGGACCACGGAACCTGATCCCGCGAAACAAAGTGGAGCGGGTGAACGGGATCGAACCGTCACGACCAGCTTGGAAGGCTTGTTGAAAACCGCAGAAAATAAAGAGTTTTGCGGCTTAAATTTTAAATGTTTCCGGTTTCTTTCCTTTTTGCCCTTGTTTTGCCTGTTTGTTTCGCCTATACCTTCAAATGTTATCAGAAAGCAAAGAGGGGTGAAAAATGGGTTTGGTTTTACGGAAAAATTCTAAGTGGTGGTACGGTCGCTATCAGGTTGTCGTAACAGA
>JAUXCB010000010.1 GCA_030619095.1 Verrucomicrobiota bacterium
AACGAAATTCCAAGAAAAACAGGCAGAAACAGGATGAACCCGACCAGGGAAACCGCAATGTCGAATACTCTTTTCATAACAATCTCCCAGAACCCACCCCACTCATCGGCGCAGGTAATCCCTGACGGTTTGGGCAATTCCCTCCTCTAGTGTGAAAGGAGGATTCCAACCCAATGTTTTTTTCGTGTGCGAGATATCCAGTTGCAGCGAACTGCACAGCCGGGCGATTTCACCCGATCGTCCGATCAGACGCGCTGCCATACGGAGCCCTGCGACGGGCACAGGGTACAACCGGGCCGACTTGCCCATTTCCCCAGCAAGCATCCGGAGTAGTTCCGGCGTTGAAACGTCGCGGTCATCCGACACCAGGAAGGTCTGTCCTGCAGCCGAAGGGTGTGTCAGGCAGCGTAGAATTAATTCACACAGATTGCCGACGAATACCGGGCTGCGTAAATTGTGAACGGCTCCGAGCGGCAACGGGATACCGGATCCGGCCAGTTTCATCAGGCGAAGGAAGTTGGCCCCCACGCCCGGCCCGTATACCAGCGGCGGACGAATAACAATTCGTTCCATTTCGGTCTCGGCACAGATCTTCGCCAACTCCTGCTCGGCTTCATATTTGGAAAAGCCATATGCGTCGTGCGGGTTCGGCTTGTCATCCGGCGAAAACGGAGTGTTCCCTGAAGTCAGGCCATGAACCGCGATGGAACTGATGAAAATAAAACGGGAGACCCCAGCCGCTGCCGCCTGACGCGCCAAATTCATGGTTCCCTCCACATTTACCTTCTGGAACTCAGCCATCGGATCTACAGATGCGTCGTTCAGCATATGAACCCGTGCCGCCACATGCACCACAACATCTCGACCCTGCAGGGCATCCGACCAGTCCGTCGTTCCGCTGATTGAACCGATCGCCACCATACCAGGAGCCGAGGTGCGCACGGTCGGCAGAAAATCGACGCCGGCTTGTTCGAGCAAGCGGCACAAATGACCGCCGACGAACCCGTTTGACCCTGTCACTAAAACTTTCAAGAAAAACGCCTCCGCACAATGTGAATCCACGCGGTGATTATAAAAAAAGAAACGGAAAATGCGAGTCCTCCGAAGACCACTCCGGGAAACCCCCAAAAGAAAGCCCCCGCCAAATAAAACAGGCAGGACAATGCGGCGGAGAGTCCGCGAACCGGAATCATCACTCGCGTACAGGTTCCGCTGTAAACGGACAGAAGCAACTGCTGAGCGATCGCATAGATCCCTCCGCTCAGCAGAATCCATGGAAATGCCCAGAAACCGCCGCTGTAATGGCGGTCAACCAGCAACGAACAGATCGGCCGGCCGAGCCAAAGGGCACCCCCGAATCCGGCAGCGATCAAACCCAGCAGAAGAAGCGAAACCTTTTCATTGATCAGAAGTGTTTCCCGGGTTGCCTCCCGGTCGGTTCCATCCCCGCTCTTTCCGTATAAAACCGGCCCGAGAAGTCCGACCATGAATCTCGAAAAATGGATCATTGGAGAATAGGAAATCTGATAGAGCGCAAAATATACCCCCACCTCTTCGAGTGAACAAAACGCCTTCAGAGCCCAGCGATCGACAAACATCTGCAACCAGAAAAAGAGACCGGCCACCGCCATCGGCCAAAAATATCCGAAAAAATCAGTGGTTCGATCTGCCGGGGTCTCCTCTTTCGACCAGTCAGCCAAAATACATTTTTGAACCCACCGCCACTCGGAAACAACCAATAGAATGGTTGCGATCAAAAACCCGAGCAAAACCACGCTGGCATCATCCCGCCAGATATAAACCAAACCGAATGCGATCAGGAACCGCCCCCACTCCAACGCACACTGATGGGCACTGACAATCTTCCGGTTTCGGGCTCCGGTGTGGAGAGAAATCCCCAGATTATGAAGTGTTAAGGCCCCTCCAAACAGAATGGCGACCCCCCATAGAAAAGCCGGTCTCGCTCCGAGCCCCAAAGAAAACAGAATCAGGACTGAAAAAAAAGCCAACACTCCCGACAAAACAGCCACCCCGAGGAAACAGCGTCGAAGCGACCGCCAATACCACTCGGCAGCCCCATCCTGCTGGGCAATCGGAAAAAAACGGATCACGCCCTCCCCGCCTCCGAACCCAACCGAATAAACCAATCCCAGTGCCATACTGACCGCCAGCGCCAACCGACCGTACTCCGCCGGTGTCATCACCGACGTCAACAACCGCACCCCGGCGAAGGTTCCGATCGTCGAAAAAACGACCCCGGTTGCCACCCAAAACGCTTCGCCGCTGAAGTGCTTAAATGAGGGATGCCGAATGATCTGGATCCATTTTTTCATATTCGCCCCATTATGCATTGAGAATCTTTCTTGCGGAGCGACGATAAATCCAGCCAGTGATTGTTGGCGGCAAAATGCGCACGGCGAGCCGGAGCACAGGCCAAATCATCGCGGGGTGAACTCCCTTCAGTTGATAGATCCCCTTCATAAATATCCGGAACTCAACCCAACCGACCGACAAATTGCGCCGCTGAACCAGCTCGTCGGAAACACGAAAGAGAAGCACCGGCTCGCGCAGGTTGGCCAGAGGAACGTCCTGCGCCACGGCCCGGAACCAGAGTTCAATATCCTGCCGGAGAGGAAAATCCATATTGTATTTCCCGACCCGCTCAAAAAACTCCCGACGGAAACAGACGGTTGAGTGGGCAAACGGATTGGCCTTTAGAATGTACTTTCGCATGGCGGGGGTATCGGCTGGATAGGTGCGTAGAAGCCCCCGATTTTCAGGAACATCGCGAAACTCCTGAATGCTACTGCCGCACATCAGAATCTCCGGATTCTCCTCCATAAATCCGGTCTGAACCGCCACCCGGTCCGGTAGACAAATATCATCTGCATCCAGACGGAAAACGAACATCTCATCGTCGAGGGAGCCAATCAGCTCATTGAGAGAAAACGCCAACCCCCGGTTGACCGGATTGCGGATCAGTCGATGAATAGACCCTTTATATTCCTGCAGGCAGGCATCCAGCTCCGGAGTCAGCGGCCCGTCGGCGCAGATACAGATTCGAACCTGTTCCTGCGGCACCGTCTGGTTCAGAACCGACTCAAGTGCCTCGCGTAGCCAGTCGACCCGATCCTTTGCGTAAACGCTTATAATGAATGCAACGTTACCCATGGTGAGACCCTTCAGAAAGCTCCCCGTAAATTTCCTGATACTGTTCCGATGTGGCCTGAGCAGAAAATGTTGTCTCGGCGGCCGCACGCGCCGCAATGCGCAGCCGCTCACTGGATTGGAAACGAATAATCTGCCGCGCCATCGCGGGCGCATTCCCATCCTCAAACAGTTGAATACACTCCCCGGCCTCCTCCGCGAGTTCGCCGTGCGGTGGAATGTCGGACAGCAGACACGGCAACCCGCAGGCCAGAGCCTCCAACACCGCATTGGGGAATCCTTCCGCATGAGAGGCCGAGATAAAGCCATCTGCCGCCCTTAAAAAATCGGACACATTCTCCACCCGACCTGCAAAAACGATCTGCTTGCATCCTTCCGCCGCCCGGCGGCACTCCGCTTCCTGCGGGCCGCTACCCAGAAAGACCAGCCGAGCCTTCGGCAGGGAGGCTTCACGGAAGGCGTGAATCACCGCCAGCGGATCTTTGCGCTCCGACAAATGCCCCACACTGACCCAGACAGGCTCATCCTCCGCAAAACCCAGCTTGTCCCGCAAGGCGGAACGCTCCTGCGCCGGGACGGGAGTAAAAACCGCAGTCTCCACTCCATTGCAAATGGTTCGCGCACGAATACCAAAACAGTCCGTCAGATTATGGGCAACCGCACCAGATACACCTACCGGTGCGGCGATGCGGCGCAGGGCGCGAGTATGCGACCCAGCCATCCAGTATCCACGAACGGTGCCGTACGTCATCGGATAGTCCAACTGCGGAAAATTTCGGACACTGCAAACGCTCATCCATTCGCGGCGAAGCGCCGCCGCCAGCGAGTCGGCCCGAAACCCCTGAGTATGAAGAAGACCGACCCGCTCCGCCCGTAACAGACACCGCAGTTTCCGCCGCCCCATCAAAAGGCCTTCTACCCTTGAAAGGCTCAAGCTATGAATTGGAATGCCCTCCTGCTCAAACAGCGGCTTCACCGAATCGTCCGGCTCCGGCGACAAAGTGATCACTCGTGGGTCAAAGCGCTCCCGATCCAGATGCCGGATGATGCTGCGCAATTGGTTATTGGGCCCGCAACGCTTCAGCGTCGATACAACATAGGCAATGCGGATCATGCGCCACCCTCCAATGCGCGGCGATAAATCGCCTCGACCCGCTCCACATAGGCGGGAATTCCAAACTTTGTTTCCGCAGTTTGAGAGGCCGCATCCACCAGGCGATCCACCAGTCCCGAGTCAGTGAAAATTCGGCTTAGCGCAGCAGCCAGTGCTCTGGAATCATCCGGTTCTATCAACAGGCCATCGACATGGTCGGTCAGAATCTCAGGAATTCCGCCGACGCGGGCGGCCACCACCGGAACGCCTGCGAGCATTCCTTCGACCACCACACGTCCGAAGGGCTCCTCTCTTGAGGGAACGACCAAAACAGATGATGCCGCAGCCAAATTCAACGCGTTCTGCCGCCAACCGGCGAACACAACCCGATCTTGTATCTGACAGGCACACGCCTGCTTCTGCAAGCGCTTTTGTTCCTTGCCATCACCGATGAGCAACAGGTGCAGGGCGGGGAACCTTTCCGAGAGTGCGGCCACCGCCTCAATCAACAGATCCTGCCCCTTGATCGGGATCAACCGACCCATACAACAGACCACCGGGGCGCCGCGCGGGATCCCAAACTCAGACTCTAGATCAACCGGATCGGACGAATGAGCCTGAACCGCGTTGTGAACCACGGTCACCTTGCCCGGGTCCAGTCCCTTGCCGCTCCACCAGATGCGGGTTGCACCAGAATTTGCGATAAACGCGGCCACCTGTTCATTGGCTTTACGGGCGGCGGATGCCGTGAACCCTTTCCCGGAATTGGAGCGCAGGTGACTGACCACTGGAACCTGCTGTGCCTGTGCGGCGGAAACCGCAAACCCGTCGCGATCGATCTGAACATTCGTAACCAGCAGGTCGGCCTGTTCATCCCGAATCAATGCGGCCAGACCGCGTGCGGTTTTCCAGTGAACCATCCGGTCGAACAGCGGTCGCAGCACGGGCAGAATCCTTTCGATCCCGCACTGCACAACCCGCAGGCAAAGGCGAAGCGGGTCGCGGGCCGGAGCATAAAGAGGGTCTTTCAGCAGGACAACCGGGATGCCCAGTGCCTCAATTTTTTCAATAAAAAGTGTCCGGTTTAGAAAGCAGACCACCGGCCGATACCGAGTGCGATCCATCGCCACCAGATACTGGTACAAGCTGACAAACGAGCCCCCGCCCTGAGTTCCCGTCTCCAAAAAAAGAATGGTTTTCTGCTGATGTTCCATGCTGAACCCGTTACATGTTTCGGCTAAATATTGGCTTCTGTTTATGCCAACCGGTGGTTTGCTCGTACGCATGGCCGACCTTGAGAATATTCTCTTCTCTGAAAGAATCCCCCAGGATCTGCAAGCCAATCGGCAGGCCGTCCGATGAAAATCCACACGGAAGACTTAGCCCGCAAATCCCCGAAAGGTTGATCGGGGTGGTCAGAATATCGTCGAGATACATCTTGAGCGGATCATCGCTCTTCGAGCCGATCTTGTAGGCCGGGGTCGGCGTACACGGCGCGAGAATCGCATCGCACACCTTGAAGGCCTCTGAAAAATCATTTCGGATCAGGGTACGAACCTTCTGAGCTCGCAGATAGTAGGCATCGTAGTACCCGCTGGAAAGCACGTAGGTACCCAGAATGATGCGGCGCTTCACTTCGGGGCCGAAGCCGGCGGAGCGGGTTCGGCCGTACAGCTCGACCGGGTCTTTGCCATTCAACCGCATGCCGTAGCGAATTCCATCGAAGCGCGCGAGGTTGGCGGAGGCCTCTGCGGTGGCAATGATGTAGTACACGGCAATCGCATATTTTGAATGCGGCAGGCTGACATCGACGATCTCCGCACCGAGACCCTTGCAGTGTTCAACCGCATCGCGAACCGCTTTCTCAACCTCCGGATCCATCCCTTCCACAAAGTATTCTTTCGGCAGACCGAGCTTCATGCCGGCAAGGCTATGATTCTCCCCGAGCATTTTCCCAAAGCTCGGGATGTCGACATCAACAGAGGTGGAATCCTTTTCATCATGCCCGGAAATTGCTTCGAGCAGAAGAGCGGAATCCTTGACCGTTTTAGTCAGCGGGCCAATCTGGTCGAGTGAAGAGGCAAAGGCAGTCAGGCCGTAGCGTGACACCCTGCCATAGGTGGGTTTTAGACCGACACAGCCACAAAAAGCGGCTGGCTGTCGGATGGAACCGCCGGTATCCGATCCGAGCGCGGCGACCGCTTCGTCGGCGGCGACGCAGGCGGCAGATCCGCCGGAAGAACCGCCCGGCACGCGCTGTGCATCCCAGGGATTGGTGGTTCTGCCAAGGGCGGAGTTTTCCGTGCTCGAACCCATCGCAAATTCATCCATGTTGACACGACCGAGCAGAATGGCACCTGCCTCGCGGAGCTTGGCAATCACGGTCGCATCATATGGCGCGGTGTAGCCATCGAGGATTTTCGACGCACAGGTGCAGGGTTGTCCCTTGACGTTGAGCAAATCTTTGATCGCAATCGGAACCCCTTGAAGGAGACCTGTTTTCCCTTTCGCCCGTTCAGCATCTGCCTCCCGCGCGGCGGCCCATGCTGAATTGCGATCCAGTGTCAGGTACGCGCCGACCTGTCCGTCGCGCGCGTCGATTGCCGCGAGCACATCCGTGACAATATCCACCGAGGTGCACTCGCCCTCGGCCAGCATACCCATCAGCTCAGTAATTGTTTTTGTACTTAGCATTTCTTCACTTCTGAATTCTTCAGTTCCTTGTTTGATATTCCTCATTTCCTAAAACTGCTCATTGATTTTGGGGACGAGAATCTGTCCGTCGCGGGCGGCGGGGGCATTGCCGATCACGAGATCGTTTGCGAGAGACGCACTCGGCTCGTCAGAGCGCAGCACATTGACCCTCGGCGCGGCATGCGCGGTCGGCTCCACAGTTGAAACATCCAGTTCATTGAGCTGCTCGACATACTCGAGCACCTGATCGAGCTGCCCCTGGAACAGCTCTGTTTCTT
The DNA here is from genome assembly GCA_030619095.1 of Verrucomicrobiota bacterium. Lineage (GTDB taxonomy): Bacteria > Verrucomicrobiota > Kiritimatiellia > Kiritimatiellales > Tichowtungiaceae > Tichowtungia. The sequence continues at coordinate 7,234 of JAUXCB010000010.1, forward strand.
CATCCGTCAACTCAATCCGCGCGAGATTGGCAACGTAGGAAACATCCATATGGGTTGTATCTCTCATCATTTTCTCCAAGAAAATTGCACTATAAACAGGCCGCCCGAGTGGAGCAAGCGCCCGTTTTTCCAATGTCTGAAAAAGTAGGCTGGGGAAAATCCAATTCTGTGGAGGATTCTCCTACATTCAACACGGAACCTTTGCCTCTGCACTGGGTCTCAGGTGCCAGTGACACGGACTAAATATTCTTTGGGAACGTCGGAGGTTTCGCCGATGATTTTTTTGGCGATGCGTCCGTCCTGCGTCTGCTGTCGTTTTTTTCCCTCTTCGGAGAGTTCAATCTGCGCGTCCGGGGAAATTTTGGTTCCCAGTTCGCTGATGCGTTCGCCATCGACGAAGACGAGGCCGCGTTCGATGTAGCGATCGGCTTCGCGGCGCGAGCACATTCCGCGATGGGCCATAATTTGGGATAGTCGTTCTAGTTGCATGGGGAAGGATTTTAACCATCCGCCGTCGCTAAAGCTATGGCGAACAGGCAGAAAACCGTAGAAGCAGAGCACAGCTCGCTTCACGGCAAGCACAGAAGAAGAGTTTTGACCGCAGATCACGCAGATAAGAATTAAGTGCGGGGTCAGGTCTAAATATTAGACATTCATGAGGCGGCGATGTTGAGGAGGCGACCAACCCATCATTTCGCCAATCTCGTCATTCAGAAAAACCACACCTGAAATATGCAGTCAGAGTACCAGCTTTAGAAAAAGGAAAAAGGGGGCTGCCTAATTCGTTATTTGCATGATTTCCAACCATTGGAAATAAATCTTCCGAACCTTGGAAAACGCGTTGAGGACACCACGTCTACGGGTCGATTCCTTGCGTTCTTTTGCGGCAAATAATCTTCTGCTCGGAGTCTCTGACTTTCCTCTCTTGTCCGCCGTAGGTTTATGCGAAGGAGGAAGCGACCCGATCCGAAGGGTCGGATTCCTAGAAAGGATCGGGCTGCAAGCAGGTGGTGAAAAATCTCGATTCGAATTATCCCGGCTGGCCGGATTCGATGTAATAGATCATCCGCCAGATGCGATCCACTTCGCCACGCTCGATGACTTCAATGGGTTTGAGTTCACCAAAGGCTTCATTCGGTGTGATGAGCCATTCTTTTAGGAACCCTGCATCCATAATGCCTTTCAAGGCGGCAATGAGTCGCTTGAGTTCGTTGAATTCGCGCATAACGGGTTCGCTGGGTATGCGCTTGTCGGTTTCCAGATCGGCGAGCAGACGTTCTGAGACTGGGAGCAAACGGCAAAAGGTTTTGCGGGTGACATGGATGTCGTCGCGCAATTTTTTTATTTTAGATTTCGGTTCTTTTACAGCTGGACTCATTGGGCACCCCCCTCATTTCTGCCTAAAGGGTGTCACCCTGTGGTGGATTTATCAAGAACTATTACATGCAATATTGCATGTTTTTTTACAGCCCATTAATCGGGCAGTTCTTCTTCGTTCTCGAAGGTGATACGGCTTGTGCCCTGAAGATTCTTCGAAAAAATGATCAGGGTTGCGCCGGACGAGTCGGCTTTGGCTGGAACAAGAAGGCCTTCAAGCCCCACCTTGTAAGCCGCCCTCCCGACCGCTTGGGGCAATGCCTCACACCCGGCGATTTGAGTTCTCTCCCAATCGACATCTATCATTCGGTCGCGGGATACAAAGAGGTGTTTCCGAATGGTGCCATCTGTTAAATCCAGTACATCGTTCAATTTCAATTTCATAGCGACGATGCTTCTTGGAAATTTTCTGTGCTGCTCAGGAATTCCGTAATGCCGGGTTTGTCCAAGGCTTTCTTGTAAAGCGGTCTGGGGCGTCAAACTGGTATAGATGACAGGAAACAGTCCGGGAAAATTCCACCGGCCACCGTTCTTAAAGCTTCCTTTTCCTGAGAGAAGGTCGGTTTTGTTTGTGTGTTTCAATTTTGAACAACGATAGACGTGTCCCCTCCATCGCTTTCCGAGATCACGGCAGGCACAGAACCGCCTTTGCAATCTCTGATATTCCGGATGAGCAATCATTAGAGCGTTCTTATCATTTTACGCGTAATTTACAAAAGATATTTACATGCAAACATCTTTGATTTAGACATGTCTCTGGCTCTGACAAGACTCAGGGTTTAAACTTCTAGGGATCCCACTGATGAATATGCACAACCCTCCCCATCCCGGTGAATTTATTGCGGCGACCTATATGGAGCCCTGCGGCTTGAGCTGCCGCTATCTGGCAACGCAGCTTGGCGTGGCGGCCTCGACGTTGAACCGGATTCTGAAGAAGCAGAGCGGCATCAGCCCGGAAATGGCACTTCGCCTTTCCTGTGCGCTGGGTCGGACGCCGGAGAGCTGGCTGGCGATGCAGGATCAGTATGACCTGCAGGTGGCGCGCCGGACGTTTAAGCCCGGCAAGGTGCATCCGCTTGAGTTGCAGTGTGCGTAAGCACCTGTGTTGCATTTCAGCGCTTCCTCCTTTGCCAAGGCTACGGCGGACAGGTCGCGACGCGAGGGCTACGTAATTTTCCGAGGTTCGGAAAAACGGGCCAGCGGCAGGGATGCCGCTTCCACTTTCTGCGCTCTTTGCGTTCCACGCCCTTGGCGTGGCAGGCTTTCGCGGTTAATTTTTCTTCGGCTCCGTCGGAGACGTCGCCCTACCTCGTGCGGGGATTATTCGCGTTTTTTCGCGTGGATTCGCGGTTAAAAATTCCAAAAAAAGAGCCCCGACCATCGTTAGATGATCGGGGCTTAAAAAAAATCCGGCAGCGTGCTACTCTCCCAAGGTCAAATCCTAAGTACCATCGCCGCTGAGAGGCTTAACTTCCGTGTTCGGAATGGGAACGGGTGGAACCCTCTCGCTATAGCCACCGGAAAAGTGGTGTGGTTGCTTGCGCAACCGGTTATTTGTTATGGGTTATTTGTTATTCGGAATGACCATCGACGGGGAGAAACTCCTCCTGACAATCATTAACCGATAACTGTTAACCTCTAACAGATAACTGCTAACTAAAAATCAACTGCATAGATTAGGGAACTGCACAACATACGTGCCGTTAAAAAAGTAAAGATTAAGCCGCACGGCTAATTAGTATTGGTCAGCTTCACTCCTCACGGAGCTTCCACACCCAACCTATCAACGTCCTAGTCTAGAACGAGCCTTTAGATTTCTTACGAAATAGGGAAGTCTTATCTTAGAGGGGGCTTGGCGCTTAGATGCTTTCAGCGCTTATCCTTTCCGAACATAGCTACCCAGCGATGCTCCTGGCGGAACAACTGGAACACCAGAGGTTCGTCAATCCTGGTCCTCTCGTACTAAGGATTGATCTCTTCAAACTTCCTGCGCCCACGGTGGATAAGGACCAAACTGTCTCACGACGTTCTGAACCCAGCTCGCGTACCGCTTTAATGGGCGAACAGCCCAACCCTTGGGACCTTCTCCAGCCCCAGGATGCGATGAGCCGACATCGAGGTGCCAAACGATTGCGTCGATATGGACTCTTGGCAATCATCAGCCTGTTATCCCCAGAGTACCTTTTATCCGATGAGCAACGGCGCTACCACTAGCTACCGCTGGATCACTTAGACCTGCTTTCGCACCTGCTCGACTTGTAGGTCTCGCAGTCAAGCTCCCTTATACCTATACGCTCTACGCACGATTGCTGACCGTGCTGAGGGAACCATTGCGCTCCTCCGTTACTTTTTGGGAGGAAACCGCCCCAGTCAAACTGACCCTCTGACACTGTTCTCCGCCCAGATTCATGGGATCGAAGTTAGAATTCTAAATAGCCAAGACTGGTATTTCACCAATGGCTCCACCACGCCTTACGACGCGGCTTCAAAGCCTCCCAGCTATCCTACACATGGGTATTCAAAACCCAATATCAGATTACAGTAAAGGTTCATGGGGTCTTTCCGTCCTACCGCGGGTATCCGGCATTTTCACCGGAACTACAACTTCACCGAGATTATCGTTGAGACAGTGTGGCCATCGTTACACGATTCGTGCAGGTCGGAACTTACCCGACAAGGAATTTCGCTACCTTAGGACCGTTATAGTTACGGCCGACATTCACCAGGGCTTCGGTTCGAAGCTTGCACCTCTTGCCTTAACCTTTTGGCATTGGTCACGTGTCACACCATATACATCCTCTTGCGAGTTCGCATAGTGCTATGTTTTTGATAAACAGTCGCAGCCACCCTTTCATTGCACCTCTTTGAAGCTTACAAAGTAAATTTTTCACTTCAGAGAGGGCCCCTTCTTCCGAAGATACGGGGCTAATTTGCCGAGTTCCTTAACGATATTTCTCTCGCGCGCCTTGGAATATTCATCCTTCCTACCTGTGTCGGTTTTGGTACGGTCACCTGTTTAACTCGCTAGAAGCTTTTCTTGGCAGCATAGCATCGGTTGATCCACTTTGGCCGTAGCCGCTGTGTCCCATCGCGTCTCAGGTGAACATCCACGGATTTACCTGTGGAATACCCTACACGCTTAGACTGTCATTTCCAATCGACAGACAACCTAGCTTCCTGCGTCCCTCCTTCACTCAAATGTCAAACCGGCGGTACAGGAATATTAAACCTGTTTCCCATCGTCTACGCTTTTCAGCCTCGACTTAGGGGCCGACTAACCCTGGGCGGACGAACCTTCCCCAGGAATCCTTAGGATTTCGGCGGACGGGACTCTCACCCGTCTTGTCGTTACTCATGTCCGCATAATCACTTCTATACGCTCCACGCTGGGTTACCCCCACGCTTCAGTGCCTATAGAACGCTCCTCTACTGCTCGTATAAATACGAACCCGCAGCTTCGGCAGATAATTTTAGTCCCGATCATTTTCGGCGCAAGACCACTCGACTAGTCAGCTATTACGCTTTGTTTAAATGGTGGCTGCCTCTAAGCCAACATCCTAGCTGTCTATGCAATCTCACTGCCTTCATCACTTAATTATCATTTAGGGGCCTTAGCTGGCGGTCTGGGCTGTTTCCCTCTCGACTACGGAGCTTATCCCCCGCAGTCTGACTCCCGACGTGACTGGAACGGCATTCGGAGTTTGATAGGCGTTGGTACCCTGGTATGGGCCCTAGTCCAATCAGTGCTCTACCTCCATTCCGAGCATTCGTCGAGGCTATCCCTAAAGGTATTTCGAGGAGAACCAGCTATCACCGAGTTTGGTAAGCCTTTCACTCCAACCCACAGCTCATCCAAGCATTTTTCAACATACAATGGTTTGGGCCTCCACCTCATCTTACTGAGGTTTCACCCGGGCCATGGGTAGCTCACCCGGTTTCGGGTGTACCGCATGCGACTGGACGCGCTATTAACACTCGCTTTCGCTTCGGCTCCGGCACGGAATGCCTTAACCTTGCCACATAGGGTAACTCGCGGACTCATTATGCAAAAGGCATGCAGCCACCCCCAAAGGGGCTACTACAGTTTGTAAGCGCACGGTTTCAGGTTCTATTTCACTCCCCTAACAGGGGTTCTTTTCACCTTTCCCTCACGGTACTGGTTCACTATCGGTCATTGATTAGTATTTAGTCTTGGGGGGTGGGCCCCCCGGATTCAGTCAGAGTTTCACGTGTTCCGACCTACTCGGGATACCACTAGGTTCCATCAGGATTTCGCATAAGGGGCTGTCACCCGCTCTGGCCCGTCTTTCCAAACGGTTTTGCTATCCATCAAGATACCACATTGTGGTCCACACCCCACCCTGTAAACAAGGTGGTTTGGGCTGTTCCGCGTTCGCTCGCCACTACTTACGGAATCACTATTGTTTTCTTTTC
>JAUXCB010000166.1 GCA_030619095.1 Verrucomicrobiota bacterium
CCAATTTGGCGACAGGTTGTCGCCGAATTTCCCCATCAATCAGTCCCCCTTCTAATTTGGCTACAGGTTGTAGCCGAATTTCATTCCAGAAAAGAACCCACAAACGCATAGCATTCAAATTCCGACGAGAAAACCCCTTCATAGAAGGAAACTCATCCCGCAGATCGCGGCTCATTTGCTCGAGAAATGCATCGCCCCATTTCGATTCTTTTTGCTTCTCGATGATGCGTTCGCCCAACTCCCAATACAAAAACAACAGCGACTGATTCACCCGAACCGCCGCCTTAATCTGCGCCGACTCGATGCGATGTTTCACGTCCTGAATGAACGTCACATAATCATCGTTCTTGATGAGCTGTACTGTTTCGGTCTGTTTCATTCTCTTCTCTATCGTAGACGAGTGCTTCCAGCCTCGTTTGCAACTTCGACTACTTTTTGCACGAGCAAAAGAGGCAGGATGCCTCTTCTACGTTTCATAACTCGTCACGTCCGCAATCTGATGATCGAGCTGTTCTTCCTGTTTCTTAAATTCATCCGTCTCAAACGCGATCTGATTCCAGTCACGGGTGGTCTGGGTGAGTGTCTGGAAAAAGCCGCGCGCGGCTTCTTGGTCGGCAAATTTGAGTTGGGTTTTTAGCAGACGGGAGATGAAGGCAAAAACGTGTCTCTGGCGTTCGACCGGGCTGGCGGCATCGACATCGTTAAAGGCGTTCTGCTGGAGGTATACGGAGTCGAGATATTCGCTCTTCAGATAGACGATGAAGTCCTCAATGGATGTCCCCTCTTCGCCGACCACTTTCATCATCTGTCCCACCTCGTTTCCTTCGCGCAACATACGGCGGGCTTCCGCCAGCTCTTCGGCATCCACGACGCTCGGGTATTTGCTCCAGCTCTCGAGCGGGTCGATGGCCGGGTAGCGGCGGGCGTCGGAGCGGGCGCGAGAAAGACCGTGAAAGGCCCCAACCACTTTAAGCGTAGACTGCGTAACGGGTTCTTCAAAGTTCCCACCGGCGGGGGAGACGGTTCCGCCGATCGTAACCGATCCGGTTGAGCCGTCATTGAGCTTCACAACCCCCCCGCGCTCGTAGAAGGCGGCGATGACGGATTCGAGATAGGCGGGAAAGGCCTCTTCGCCGGGAATCTCTTCCAGGCGACCGGACATTTCGCGGAGTGCCTGCGCCCAGCGCGAGGTGGAGTCGGCGAGCAGCAGAACGTCGAGACCCATCTGACGATAGTACTCGGCAAGCGTGACCCCGGTGTACACGGAGGCTTCGCGCGCGGCCACCGGCATGGAACTTGTATTACAGATAATGAGCGTGCGCTCCATCAGGCTCTTGCCTGTCTTCGGGTCGGTCAGCTCCGGGAATTCACGGAGCGTTTCGACCACCTCACCGGCGCGTTCACCGCAGGCGGCAATAATCACCACGTCGACATCGGCGTGACGACTGGTGATCTGCTGGAGCACGGTCTTCCCCGCGCCGAAGGGGCCGGGAATACAGTAGGTTCCGCCGCGTGCAACGGGAAAAAACGTATCGACAATGCGTTGGGAGGTGGCGAGCGGCTCGGTGGGACGCAGGCGCTCAGCATAGCACTGAATCGGCATCTTCACCGGCCAAACCTGCATCAGCTTCACGTCGTGATCGCGGCCCTTATGGTCGGTGACGACCGCGACAGTATCTTCAACGGTAAACTCGCCCTTCCCCTCCACAAACTTAACGGTCATTCGACCCGGCAGGCGGAACGGCACCATGATCTTGTGGTCAAAAATTCCTTCGGGCACCTGTCCGATCGCATCGCCGGCAATGACGACATCGCCCACGTTGACCAACGGAGTGAAGGCCCACTTCTCTTCGCGCGGAAGTGCTTTCAAATATTTTCCGCGCTGCAAAAAGAAGCCGCACTCTTCGGCCAGCGCCGGAAGCGGGTTTTGCAGACCATCAAAGACCTGTGTCAGCAGACCCGGTCCGAGTTCAACCGACAAGAGATTTCCAGAAAACTCAACCTCATCGCCCACCTTGAGTCCCACCGTATCTTCAAACACCTGCAACTCCGCATGGTTTCCGCGGATGCGAATCACCTCTGCCTTCAGCTGAATGTCACCCAACTTTGCGAAACCCACTTCATTCTGAATGACGGGGTTTTCGAACTCCACCGTCAGCAGGTTTCCGTTCACTCCAACAATTTTTCCAAGATTCATAATCTCAACCTTCATCTATTGATCAGAATAATTAAGGACAGAATAATTTTCCAAACATTGGAAACCGCCCCTGCCAAAAATCATTCTGTCCTTAATTATTCTGATCGCTCTCTTCGCCCCTGTCCTCAACTAAAGATATCGAAACCAGTTCTTCCACCTTTTCCTGACCGGCGGTCTCATCCAACCCGACCCAACGCTCCGCGATACGCACCTTGATGGCAAATGCGAGGATCCCTGGAAATCCGAACGGATCAGCCAAAGCCAGCTCATCGGCAGAGGCCCAGCGTATGCGATCAAATTCCATTTCCTGCTCCAACGGGTCGGGGCGGGTAAAGGCATCGGTTACCATTTTTTCGATTGCCACGCTGAACCCACCGTACGGCTTTAAAAAAGGCGCGGCATCAACCCCCCGGGCTTTGGCACGCACACGGATCACCGCGTCGCGCAACTGCACCTCACGGTTCCAATACCTGGCCGCCACGCCGGGAGGCGGCTCGCGGTTTTCCAGTGCGGCTTCAACGACTGCCGAGTCACCGTCCGAAAGATGCCCGGCACAGGCTGCGCGAAATGCACCCGCCGCCATCGGTGCTTTTTCACCGAACCGCAGATACGGAAGCGATGAAACTAAATACCAGTACTTACTCATTTTTATTTCATCCGCAGATTCACGCAGATTCACGCAGATTGAGAACCATTCGTTTGGTTTCTAATTTTGACATGCCAAAGTTGATCAGAAGTGCTTTATGAAGTTTTGAAGCCCTCAGCTGATTAATGATCTGAAAATCCTCTGTCCCCGACATTTTGCTTAGGGCTTTTGTCTCCACAAGAACTTCACCGAAACAGAGGAAGTCCGTGCGATAAAAAGAATTTAGTTTTTCACCTGAATAAAAAACATCCAACCGCTTTTCTCTCTCGTAAGGTATCCCTCTCATTTTAAACTCAATTTCCAAGGCATCCTGATAGACCGCTTCAAGAAACCCGCATCCCAGCTCATTGTGTACAGCCATCGCTGCACCAATGATCGCATAGGTCTTCTCATCTCTTTTGTCTGTTGCGTCGTTCATCTGCGGTTCTCTGCGTTCATCTGCGGACTTTATTCCGCCGCCTGTTTTGCAACACGGCCGACAATTTCGGCCAGCTTCGGACGCAGAAAGGCGGTCAAAGCTTCGGCAATGGCCTCCTGCGTAAAGTCGAGATAGGCGTGATCATCCGCAAAACTCACCTTGAACCCTTTGAGGATTTCATTATCCACATGCAGTTCAACGCCGTGACCCATCTTATCGGAATATTTGGCGGCAAAGAATTTGACCAGCGCGGCCTGATCGTCCTCGCTAACGAGCAGTTCAATGCGGGTTTCGCCCTGCTTCTCAGCACAGGACTCGGCCATATTCACCAACATCTGCTCAAGCACCTTACTGTTCAGGGCCTCCGTCGTAGATTCCGCAACAATTTCAGAGATGATGTTCTCAATCCCCTGCCCGACCGTGATGAGCAGATCACGCGCCGACTGCTCGAGCGTAGCAATACTGCGTTGCGTGAAGACTTCGGAGTCGCTCTCCGCTTTGGCAACCAACTCTTTCGCTTTTGCCTCCGCCTCGCGCACAACCTGTGCCGCCTTTTCTTTGGCCTGTGCGAGAATTTCAGCGGCTTCGGTCTCCGCCTTTTCGACCCCCTCTTTGCGGATTTGATCCAATAACGGTTGCAGTTCTTCAGCCATAAGGTTCTCCATACGTTTTTTAAATAAGCAGGTAATTTTAAAGGATACCCCGCCCCCTGCAATAAAAAGAGTGGGAAAACCCCGTATTTGTAGCGGTCAGGAATCAGAAAACAGGGGGTACTTCAAGGTTGCCGATGAACCCATTCCTGTAGCATATATCGTATTACGATATATCGCTAAGCGATACATACAGCTATTCGCTCCAAGGTCTGGAAGATTTAACCGCAGATGGACACGAATGAACGCGAAACTTCTAATGCCTGGAAAAAGGATCCCTCGTTTTTCCAAAGGTGTGGAAATCACACAGAACTATTCAAAGCGGCTAGCGCATCGAAAAAGGGGTCAAGAAAAAGGGGTCAGTCCTATGAAACGATGTTTATGCATTATCCCCTTTTTCATAACAGCGGGAATTTAGCAGACGGG